>JAGOFF010000183.1 GCA_017997315.1 Clostridia bacterium | reverse complement strand
TCGGGACACAGTTTGTCACAACGAAAGGAGATTGCGGTCATGAAAACCATTCCCTCCCTCTCCTCCCTGCGGGCCCTCGCCGGCGGGGAAATCACGATTGAAGGCGCAGTGCACCGGATCCGCGCCATGGGGTCCTTCGCTTTTCTGCTGCTTCGGACCTCCCATGATGTGTTTCAATGCGTCTGGTCGCCGGAGTGGTGCGATCAGGATATCTCATCGCTGACGCCCGAATGCGGCGTGCGCGCGGTCGGCCGGGTCGTCGAGGACGCGCGCAGCCGGGCGGGTGCCGAAATCCGGATCACCGGATGGACCGAGCTCTCCCGACCGGCGGAAGCGCTTCCGGTCGACATCCGCGGGGCGACGCTCGGAGTCTCGCTCGAAACGCTGCTGGATATGCGCCCGTTGACCTTGCGCCACCCGGGCCAGCGGGCGGTCTTCCGGGTCGTCCACGCGCTCGCGGCGGGTTTCCGGGGTTTTCTGGACGGCCAGGGATTCACCGAGATCCACACCCCGAAGATCGTGTCCGAAGGGGCGGAAGGCGGCGCGGGCCTGTTCCGGCTGGGATATTTCGGCCGCACCGCCTGCCTGGCCCAGAGCCCGCAATTCTACAAGCAGATCGCCGCCGCGGCATTCGGCCGGGTGTACGAAGTCGGTCCGGTGTTCCGGGCCGAACCTCACGACTCCGCGCGGCACCTCAACGAGTTCACCGGACTCGATCTCGAGATGGCCTGGCTCACGGGGGAGGAGGGGCTCGACGAACTCATCGATTGCGAGATCGAGGTGCTGGAGTCCATGCTGGCGCATCTGCGCGCGGCCTGTCCCGAAGAGTGCGCATCCCTGGGTCTGGACCTGCCCGAGCGGCTCGGTGCCGTACGCACGACGTTCGCCGAAGCCAAGGCGATCGCCGCCCGGACCGTTTCCGGCGCGGGGCCGGACGACCTCAATCCGGCAGAGGAGCGTGCGATCGGACGGCATTTCAAGGAGGAGCGGGGCACCGACTGGGTGTTCGTCACCCGGTATCCTTCCGCCGCTCGGCCGTTCTACGCCATGGACGATCCGGAGGATCCGGCGCTGACGCTGAGTTACGACCTGCTGTACCGCGGCGCGGAGATCACGACCGGGGGACTGCGGATCCACGACTACGCCATGCAGGTGGAAAAGCTGAAATCACGCGGACTGGATCCTGCGGACTTTTCCTCCTGGCTCATGCTGCACCGGTACGGGGCGCCTCCCCACGGCGGATTCGGTTTGGGTCTGGAGCGGCTGACGATGCAACTGTGCGGGCTGGACAACATCCGGCGGGCTTCGCTCTTCCCCCGGGACACCGTGCGCCTGACCCCCTGACCGTCCGATCCGGATGACATGGAAAAGCGGAGAGCGGAGGATATCCCTCCGCTCTCCGCTCATCGTCCGCGGCAGATCAGCCGGCGACTGCAATCACTCCCGCAGCAGGTCCCGGATCCGCTTGTATTCCTCTTCGTCGATCTCGCCCGACGCGAGTCTGCGGCTGAGGATCTGCAGCGCGGCCTCGGTGTCCTGCGCTCCCGGAGCCGGGGGCACGGGTCCCGCCGCGGGCGGGGTCGTCGGAAGCCGGCCGGACGCGGCGACGTGCGGTTTGCCCGCAAGCCGGACGATCAGCACAATTCCGATGATCAGCAGCGCGAGCAGCAGCAGTCCGAGCAGCGCCATTGCGCCCAGGCGCAGAGGCAGGTCGTGCATCCGGTCCCAACGGTCGATCCATCGGCTGTCGAGAAAATCCATCATGGTAAACATCCCCTTCAAAAGAACATCCGTTGTCGTTTACGGACAGGCTTCGGTTTCCAACTTCATTCTCTCATCAGACTATGTCGCCATTGTGAACACAACCGTAACAAACGTTTCAGGTTATTCGACGCCTCTGCGGATCGCACGCCGTTGAAGCGGAAGCCCGACCGCAAGAAGGAGGGCGGCCAACCCGGCGGGCACCGCGACCGGCAGCACACTGTATCCGCGGATGCGCGCTAGCGCCCATCCGTGCGGCGTATACTGTCCGATCGCGGTCAGGATCTTTTCGGGGAGCTGGAAGAAAGCGCCTCCCGCCACCCCCATCACCAGCAGCGCAAGCAGGGAGAAGTACAACCGGTGCCCGGATCCGAGAAGCACGGCCAGTTGGCCCAGTCCGAGCATCAGGAGCAGGAAGACGATTAATGAGACCAGGTCCCGCAGCAGAACCGCACCGCCCATGAGGAGGCGCATCGCCAGGGTGTAGGACAGGATCTGCGCCGTCCCGAGCACAAACAGCACCCCAAGCGTCGCGGCGTAGTCCATCGCAAGTCCGTGCGCAGTGGATACCAGGCGCCGTCGGAGTTCCCCGGCGGACAGCGCGATCGATCCCGCCACGGCATACACCGAGAGGAAAAACACCTCCATTGAGTAATCCGAAACCACCAGCGTCAAGGTCGGCGTGGTGTCCAGCCGACTGTGGTAGACCACCTCGAAACGCGCGATCGTCCCGGCATACTCCCGCTGTGCGGCGTCGAACCGTTCAGCCAGTCCGGCCGGCGGCTCGAGCCCTTCCCGGGCGTACAGCTCCACAAGCCGCAGAGACAGCGACTCCCGGGTGAATTCCGGGAGCACCGCGGCCGCGACCGTCTCCTGGACGATCGAGGTGACCAGCGAACCTTCGGCCTGCAGAAAATCGATGCGCGGACGCCGCAGGTCCGCGAGTCCGTCCTCATACCCCTCGCGGATGATGACGGCCCCATCCAGGATCCCCCGGCCGAGAAGCCGCTCCGCCTGCTCCAGCGTCGCACTTTCCAGCGCCCATCCCGCTTCCCCGAGACGATCTCCGAGACGCGCGCTCGCGGGGGTCCGGTCCTGGTCGACGAGTGCCAGCCGGATGGCCGGATCGGCATTGACCCGGTTGGCCGAACCTGCGACCAGTCCGAGAGCGGCGGGGAGAACCAGCAGCGCCAGCAGCAGCACGCGACGGGAAAAAAGGTCGGCGGCCTTGAGCCGGAGGATCGTCAGGAACCCCATCGCGATCTCCTCCAGGACGGCCAGGCCAGCAGCGCGGGCGGTACGGCGAGTGCGGCGAGGATCCCGATCCCCGTCCAGGACGCCGTCTGTCCCGTGAACGTGTCATACAGCGCGGAAAACGCCCAGCGGGCCGGGGAGGCTCCACCGACCGCGCGCATCCACGCGGGCAGCAGACGGAACGGATAGATGCAGCCGCCCGCGAGCAGCAGCGCCAGCATCCCGGCCCAGGCGGCCAGCAGCGCGGTGTCGTCGCGCGCGGACACCGGCCCCCAGGCCTGCACGAGCAGCGCGCCGGCCGTATACAGCAGGACGACCGCAGCCGCGGGCGGTCCGGGAGAGACACCCGGGACCGCACGGAACAGCACCGTAAACAGCGGCACCGTTCCGGCCGCGAGCCAGACCAGCCCGACCAGCGTGCGCGCGAGCGCGGGCTTCCACCAGGGAACCCCGCGGATCAGCAGCCGGTCATACACTCCCGACGCGCGCTCGCGCCGGACCAGCGGGAGAAGCAGCAACGAAGTCTGCAGGGTGTACAGGCAGGTCAACGAGCACAGGATAAAGACTCCCGTATCGAGGCGGGCGGCCTCCTGAATCCGGACAAACGTCTTGCGCGCGACCAGTTTCATGATGATCGCGATCGCCGCGGCGTCGCTTTCCGAACACTGCTGCGTTTCGTCCCCGATGAGGACCGCGACCTCGTCCTCGAACGCGAACAACGCGGCTTTTGAGACGGAGACGCTGTCCGCGGCGTTTTCCAGGAATCGGACGAACACCGCGGCTTCGGTCGGCATGCGGTCGTTGAACCAGACCTCCACCCCGGTGGACAGTCCCGGATCCCGGGAGCGTGCGTAGAAGCCGGCCGGGATACGGAGAACCAGCAATGTCTCGCCGGTTTCGAGGCGGGCGAGCGCCTGTTCCAGCGGCTCCACATAGACGTGGTCCAGCGTGCTGATCCCGCCCAGCTGGTCGATGACCGCGCCGGACAGCATCGTATTGTCCTCGTCGGACACCGACAGCCGGATCGGGTTGTACACCTGGATCCCGCCGGACGCGCCTCCGGCTCCCCCGGCCGCGAAGACCGCGGTAAGGACCAGCATCGCCGCGAGGAAAGCCCAGGTCCGCGCGTGACAGGTTTCCTGGAAATACAGACCGAGCAGCCTACGGAACACGGGAAGCCATCCCTTCGGTGACGACGCCGTCCCGCAGCGTGATGATCCGGTCGCAGACCGCCTCCATCTCCCCGGCGTAATGGTTGACCATGACGACGATCGCCCCGCGGTCCCGTTGGGTCCGGATCGCTTCCAGAACGACGTCGCGGGTCTCTTCATCGATCCCGGCGGTCGGTTCGTCCAGCAGAAGCAGCCGGGGCCGTCCGAGGATGCCCGCAGCCAGGTTCGCCCGACGTGCCATCCCGCCCGACAGCCGTGCGACCGGCTTCTCCATGAAACCGTCGGAGCCGGAGAGGCGCGCGGCTTCGTCGACCGCCTGGCGGAGCGCGTCGCCGCGCAGGCCCTGGACCGATCCCCAGAACATCAGGTTCTGCCGTACGCTCAGGCGGGGCGCCAGCGCAATGCCTTGGGGCACATACCCGATCATGCGCCGCCAGGCCGGAGACGGCCCGAGCGGCACTCCCTCCAGTTCCGCTCCGCCCGCGTCGGGCGGGAGTACGGACGCAAGGATCGACACCAGCGTCGTCTTGCCTGCGCCGTTGCCTCCGCACACTCCGAGCACCGAGCCGGACTCGACGCAAAAAGAGACCCCGCGCAGGACGGGCTCTCTTTTGTAGGACTTGCGCAATCCTTCGACCAGAAGCATGTCAGGGCGCGACGGGCAGACCTTCGAGCGGCAGCCCGAGCTGGGAGACGATCTCCATGAGCCGGGTCATGGCGTCCTCGGTCATCAAGCCCTCCAGCGCGGCGGTGTCGGTGACGTCCACCGCGGTAATGCCGGAGA
>JAGOFF010000009.1 GCA_017997315.1 Clostridia bacterium | reverse complement strand
ATAGATAATTTTTTATATTTTAGTTATAACGAGTGGTTGCAGAGCAATGTATTCGCCGGTATGAACGTCTGAGGTTCGCACTCACCCGTGAGTTCGGATCCTATCGCCTCTACCATCGTGATAAGTGCTACGTGCGCTCGCACATTCAGTTGCTTTTCGAGGAGTTGTTATATGTCACGTAACAACTACGAACTGCGACAAGGCATTGCCCGTTAGGGCTAAGCCGATCACAAACAGAACCGCTAGGGTTTTCACCTATCTCGATTCGCTAGATAATGCACCCTGGTTTTCACCCCTCATTGCGATCCATACGTCAGTATCTCGATCCGGCTCGCCCGGCCGGCATCATCCCGATGGATCCGGATCCCGGGCGTGCGGTTGCGCGCCGTGACCAGGCTCAGGTTCATCCCGGCCAGCGTGTCCGCGGCGATGCGCTTCCATGGCGAGATATACCGCTGTGCGAAGTGGTCGTAGGGCAGCCAGTAGTATTGCCCTTCTTTCAAGCAGTACAGGTGGTTTTCGCTGCGGTAGAGTTTGCCCGGGATCATCTCGGTGTGATTCATGCTGTCCTCCCGAACGATTGTTCGGAAAGCATACACCCCGGGGTGTCCCTTTTTCAACTCAGAAGATCGGAGCACAAGGCGAGATCGCAGACGCCTGGGAGAGCGACTAGCGTCCGGCGGACATGAAAAAGCCCGCACAGCCTAGAGCTGTGCGGGCTTGCGATGGTGGGTAGTATTGGACTCGAACCAACGACCCCTTGCATGTCAAGCAAGTACTCTAACCAACTGAGCTAACCACCCGAGCGCTTCATTATTATAGACAGCACCCCGAACCGTGTCAATCACCTGATGGCGGTCCGCCGGACGTTTCAGCGGGTATTTCTCCAGCCGTCGACGGGGCGCCGACCAGGACTTTGGTTTTCCATTTCCCGGACCGCCAGCGCAGATACACCATGACGCCCCGCAGAGTTTCATCCGTCGCGACCGCAATCCAGGCGCCGGGCAGCCCGAGCCGGAACTGGCGGCTGAGCAGCCAGCCCAGCCCGACGTTGACCGTCCAGACAATGGGAAGCGAGATGCGCATCGTGTAGAGCGCGTCCCCGACGCCGCGCATCGCATACCCCATCACCATGCTGCTTGCGCGGGAGGCTTCGATGATCATGTCGATCGCCAGCACGATCGTGCCGAGCCGCACGATTTCCGGATCCGTGCTGTACAGGCCGATGAGCGGCCGGGCGAGCAACAGGCCGGCCGAAGCGAACAGCAGGTTGAAGACCAGCGCGAACCGCCAGTTGCGCATCGTGGAGGTCCGCGCCTCCTCGAGTTGGCCTGCGCCGGCGAGGTGCCCGACGATGATCTGCCCGCCCTGCGCGATCGAGTAGGAACCCATAAAGAAGAATCCGGTGAGGGTCTGGCAGATGACCCGGGTGGTCAGCACCGTGGTTCCGAGAGGCGTCAGGAACGACGTGACGACGATCTGCCCGATATTGTAGGACAGAGCCTCGACCCCGGAGGGGATTGCGACCTTGAGGACCGAAACCACCACACCCGTGACCGAGACCTGGATACGCCGGAAGTACAGGCGGTAGCCGATCCGGCGGACCAGCAGCCAGAACAGCGGGAAGAGGGAGCACAGGACGCTGAACGAAGCCGCGTACGCGACGCCGGTCGCGCCGTGGAACGGAGTCTCGAACGGACGGAGCACCACGACGACGCTCCCGAGCAGATGGACGGCGTTCATGCCGAGGGAGACGAACATGGGGAACCGGGAGTAACCGTAGCTGCGGCAGATCGCGATCGCCAGGTAGTTGACCGCGTGGAGGGAGGAGAGTCCGCCGATGATCCGCAGATAGGCCGCGCCGTCCCGGACCAGTTCCTCCTCCAGCCCGATCATCCGGAGCAGATCGGCGGCGAAAAAGAACATCACCGCGCTGCAGACCGCGCTGAACGCCACGCTGACTCCGGTCACGATGACCATCGTGTCCGCGGCGTCCTTGTCGCGCCCGCCGCCGAGCTGCTGGTTGAGGACGATGCCGGCCGCCGCGCCGAACATGGAGTAGATCAAACCGACCATGTTGAAGATCTGGTTCGCGGTGCCGACCGCCGCAACCACTGCGCCGGAGAGTTGGCCGAGCAGCATGATGATGACGTTGCCCATGATCGTGCGGAGGATGTTGTCGATGAAGATCGGCCAGACCAGCCGGGTCAGGGTGCCGGTCGAGGTATCCATCTGCTGCATGCCGGGATCGCTCCTGTCTTGTCTCGTGGCTGTAAGCGTTTAGTATAGGGTATGTACCGTCCGCGCACAATCCCGTCCGGCACTCTGCGGAAGGCCGCTTTTCTCCGCACACCGGATTTGTGCACAGTCCACAGAATCGCGGCATCGGCCGGTGGACGGCACCGACGCAAGTCCGGATTTGCTTTTTGCCGGACCTGATGGAAGAGGATTTCGGTCCGGTGTGACGAATATAGTAAAGGATGCGATCCGACACCCCATAGACACGGAGGACTCCGAATGGCTGCAGAAAAGCGTGACACCGTACTCAATGAACTTCTGGCTCTGGCGCGTGCGTCGAACAACCAGATTTCCTACAAGGAGATCATGGCCAGTATCGAAACCGCCGAGCTGGACCTCGACCAGACCGAAAAGATCCTCGACAAGCTCGAGGAGTCGGGCATCGAGATCATTCCCGACCCCACCGGCGACGAAGAGGCTTCGTCCACGGACGATATGGATTTTGAGAACATCGAGGGCGTCGGCGTCGACGACCCCGTCCGGATGTACCTCAAGGAAATCGGCAAGATCCCGCTGCTCACCGCCGAGGAGGAGCAGATCCTGGGACAGCGCATCCTCGACGGCGACCTGGACTCCAAGAACCGGCTGATCGAGGCGAACCTGCGTCTGGTCGTCAGCATCGCAAAAAAATACGTCGGCCGCGGGATGTCGTTCCTCGACCTGATCCAGGAGGGGAACCTCGGGCTGATCAAGGCGGTCGACAAGTTCGACCACAGCAAAGGGTTCAAATTCAGCACGTACGCGACCTGGTGGATCCGGCAGGCGATCACCCGTGCGATCGCCGACCAGGCCCGCACCATCCGCATCCCGGTCCATATGGTCGAGACCATCAACAAGCTGATCCGCGTACAGCGCCAGCTGGTGCAGGAACTCGGGCGCGAACCCGAGATCGAGGAACTCGCCGAAGCGATGGGCATGCCGGTGGACAAGGTGCGTGAGATCATGAAGATCTCGCAGGAGCCGGTCTCGCTGGAAAAGCCGATCGGTGAGGAGGAGGACAGCCATCTGGGGGATTTCATCCCGGACGACGACGCGATGTCGCCGGTCGACCAGGTGACCTATACCCTGCTCCGGGAGCAGCTGCTCAACGCCATGGACACCCTGACCACGCGGGAGGAAAAGGTCCTGCGTCTGCGTTTCGGGCTGGACGACGGACGCCCGCGCACGCTGGAAGAGGTCGGGAAAGAGTTTGACGTCACGCGCGAGCGGATCCGTCAGATCGAAGCCAAGGCACTGCGGAAACTCCGCCACCCCTCCCGCAGCAAGGCGCTCAAAGACTACCTGGACTAAGACGTGGCAACGCCGCCGAACCAAGGGTACCGGACCCTGTCGGTCCCGTCCCGTGTCCGGCTCGAGGCGCGGAAGTCGGTCTTTACCGGACTGGCGGCCCCGGCGGCTTCGGAGGCGGACGCCCTGGATCTGCTTGCGCAGGCCCGGTCGGAGTTCCCGGACGCGTCCCATCATGTGTACGCCTGGGTGATCGGCGGGAGCATGCGGATGCAGCGGTACTCGGACGACGGCGAGCCACAGGGCACGGCGGGTCTGCCGGTGTTGGACGTACTCCGGCGGCAGTCGCTGGAAAACGCCGCGATTGTGGTCGTGCGGTATTTCGGGGGGACGCTCCTGGGGACCGGCGGTCTGGTCCACGCCTATGGACGGACGGCCTCGCTGGCGGTCCGGGAGGCCGGCCCGGTCGAGATGATCCCGGCGGAGTCCTTCCGGATCACGCTGGGGTATGCGGACTACGACCGGTTCCGTCATCAGGCGGGCCGCTTGGGATACACACTCCGGGAACCGGTGTTCGGACTGGACGTCGACATTCCGGTGCTGGTCCGCGCGGGACGTTCGGAGGAGCTCGTCGCTCTGGTGGCCGACTGCACATCCGGGTCCGGGCTGGTGCTGCCGGGTCCGGTGGAATACCTGCAGGAACCGATCCTGCTGCCGGACGACACGGAACCCATGGAGGAATCCTGATGAAAAACCCGGTACCCCCTCTGCGGATCGCTGTGGTCGGATGCGGGCGCGTGGCCGAAAGCCATCTCCGTGCGGTACGGCACCTCGGCGGCAGGCTGGTGCTCTGCGGACTGGCGGATATCGACGTGCGCCGCGCCCGGGCGCTGCTGGACGGAAGCGGACTGCCCGCCGGTGCGAAGCGGGAATGTGCCCTCTTTGCAGACTACCGGGAGATGCTCACGACCGCCAAACCGGACATCGTCGCCATCACGACTCCGAGCGGGACCCATGCCGACATGGGGATCCGCTGCATGGAGGCGGGCGCGCATCTGGTCATGGAAAAGCCGATGACGATGTCGCTCCCCGACGCGGACCGGCTGCTGGCCTGCGCGGCGGCGACCGGGCGAAAGATCGCGGTCGGCCACAAGTTCCGCTACATCCCTCTGCTGCGCCCCTTGCGGGACGCGCTGGCGGCCGGCCTGATCGGCGATCGGCTTCAGGGACGCGTGCATGTGCGGTGGGGCCATGACCAGGCGTACTACGATCAGGCGGCCTGGCGCGGAACCTGGGGCATGGACGGCGGTGCGCTGATGAATCAAAGCATCCACGGGCTCGACCTGCTGTTGTGGCTGATGGATTCCCCGGTCCTGCGCGTCACCGGAATGCTGGCGCGCCGCGCGCACCGGATGGAGGCCGAGGACCTCGGCTGCGCGGTGCTCGAGCTCGAGTCCGGGGCGCTCTGCCTCGTCGAAGGCACCACCAACACCTCCCCGCGTCGGCAGGAGGCGGAGATCTCGGTCACCGGGACCCGCGGCACGGTCACGGCGGGCATCCATGCCGGACGCCCCATGTTGTCCGTACGGGACGGGGAAGGGAAGAGCCGTACCGTTCGTTTTCTCGCGGCGACCCTGGCGGGGCTGGCACGCGAGGGGCGTCTGCGGGATCTGCGCCGGTTCACGGCCCCCCATACCCTGCTGTATGAAGACCTGCTTGACGCCATCGGTTCGGACCGTGCGCCGCTTGCGGACGGCCGCGCGGGGCGTGCAGCGGTGGAGGCCGTCCTGGCGGTCTACCGGTCCGCTCTGGAGGGACGTCCGGCGGACATCGGCGGGGAGGATTTCCCGCTCTCACGGATGGCCGGATTCCTGGACTGACCACCGGCGGCCTGCCGCTCACACTTTTTTCGGAATCACGCCATGCCCCGTCCGCAATCCGTCTCGATAATGAAGGCGTCCCCTGATGGAGGAGGCCTTATGGCGGTTTTTCTGGATTACTTTCTCGCCTGGCTTGCGGCGTTCGGCATGGCCGCCGTGGTGCTCCGGTACGTGGCGCGCATGTGCCGTCAGCGCTGGCAGGACAGCCGCTTCGCGCTCTCGTTCGACATGGCGATGCATCGTCTGCACAAACCCGCGGGCGTGACGATCGTCGCGGCCGGCCTGGCGCACGGACTGCTGTCACCCGTAAAAGTGGCAAGCGTCAACCTCGGCACGATCGTATTCTGTCTGGCGCTCCTGATGGCGCTTCTTTTCGTTCTCCGCCGGATCCTGAAGCCCAGGAAAGGCTGGATGCGCATCCATCGGCTTCTGGCGATCGTGACCGCGACGGTTCTGGTCTGCCACATCGTGGAAGTCGGAGGGATCCAGGTGTTCCGGTATGCCCGCGAGGCCTGGAACGCGCGGGGGAGCGGATCGGAGGCGGCATTGGTGGTGCCCGGACCGACCTCGGAGACGATACCGGCAACATCCTCTCCGGCAGAAACCACTCCCGAGGCATCTTCCCCGGCGAAAACGACCCCCGAGACGACCTCCCCGGCGGAGACGACCGATGGGATCGATCCGGACCCCACCCCAGGAACGACCGTGGAAACGGCCGGAGGACTGTGCTTTGACGGCGCGGTTCTGGAGGACGGCATCTATACGGGCACCGCGGAGGGATACTCCCCGGGATTGACGGTGGAAGTGGTGGTCACAGACGGCCTGGTCGCGTCGGTCACGGTCACCGGCCATAACGAAGTCAGCTCCCGGTTCTATACGCGGCCGATCGACCGGATCCCGGACGAGATCGTCGCGGCACAGAGCCTGGAGGTCGATACGGTCGCCGGGGCGACGTTCACCAGCATCGGCATCCTGAACGCCGTGCGGGACGCGCTGCTGGACGCGGTGGTGTCGGGCGCCCTGCCCGAGGCGCTGACGCTGCCCGCGATCCGGAGACATTAACTCAGGCATGCTATAATGGGCGGGTTGAAGAATCGATAAAGAGAGGATTCCGCCATGCCCGCATCCGATTCCGCCCCTGTGGCCCGGGAGCGCAAATCCGCCCTGAGGCTGCTGCTTGACATGCTTCAACTCGCCCGCCCGTACTGGAAGTACATGCTGGTCACCCTGGGGGTGATCCTGGTCATGACCGGTGCGCAGCTGGTCACCCCGATGGTCGTGCGCGAGATCACCGGGCTGATCCGGGAGAACGCGCCCGGACTGGCCGCGCAGTCCATCCGGCTGGGGTTGCAGCTCGCCGGACTGTACGTGGTCACGGCTGTCTGCGGCGGCGCCCGTACGTATTTTGCACACAAGTCCGCCTGGGACTTTGTCTCGGACATGCGGATCCGCGTGTACGACCATCTGCAGGGGCTGTCCCTCGGCTATTTCCACGACCGCCAGGTCGGCCAGCTGATCTCCCGGACCATCAATGACCCCGCAAACCTCGAGATGCTGATCGCGCATGTCGTGCCGGACCTGGTCATCAACACGGTCCTGCTCATCGGCATCTTCACGCTGCTCTTCGTCATGAACCCGCTCCTGGCGCTCATCTCCCTCGTGTTCATGCCGTTTCTGGCGGTGAGCCTGTACCAGTACGCCACCAGCGTGCGCCCGTTGTTCAAGCATATGCAGCAGTCCCTTGCTGAACTCACCGCGACGACGAGCGAAAACTACTCCGGCATCCGGGAGATCCAGGCGTTCAACCGGCAGGACATGGGATCGGAGAGGATCGAGTACCGGGCGCGCGACTTCTCGGTCAAGGTCATGACCGCGTTGACCAAAAGCGCGCTGTACCACCCGCGCATCGAGTTGTTCAACAACCTGACCACCGCGCTTGTCATGGGGGCCGGCGGTGTGCTGGCGGCGTCCGGACGCGTATCGGTCGAGGACCTGGTCGCGTTCCTGATGTACCTGGCGCTGCTGCACGGCCCGGTCGCTGCACTCGGACGCATGAACGAGGATCTGCAGACCTCGCTTGCCAGTATCGAGCGCATGGATGAGATCCTCGGGGAGGAGCCGCTCGTCAAGGATGTCGCGGGGGCCGCGGATCCGGGCCGGATGTCCGGACGGGTCGAGTTCGAGGATGTTTCATTCAGCTATATCGAGGACATGGAGGTCCTCCGGAACGTGTCATTCACCGTCGAGCCCGGCCGCATGGTCGCGCTGGTCGGTCCCACGGGCGCGGGCAAGACGACGGTCGCCAGCCTGCTGATGCGGTTCTACGACCCGGCGGACGGCCGGATCCTGCTGGACGGCCATCCCCTGGACCAGCTGACCACGCGCAGCATCCGCAACAACGTCAGCATCGTCATGCAGGACATCTTCCTGTTCAACGGGACCGTGGCGGAAAACATCGCCTACGGCGTCAAGGACGCGACACAGGACGAGATCGAGCGGGTCGCGCGCATGGCGCGGGCGCACGACTTCATCCTCGAAATGCACGACGGGTATGACACGATCATCGGGGAGCGCGGCGTCAAGCTGTCCGGCGGGCAGAAACAGCGCATTTCGATCGCCCGGGCGCTGCTCCGCGACACCCCGGTACTCCTTCTCGACGAGGCGACCGCCGCCGTGGACGTCCAGACCGAGAAGCTCATTCAGGAAGCGATCGACCAGGTGGTCCGGGACCGGGCGACCATCGTCATCGCGCACCGGCTGTCGACGATCCGCAACGCGGACGAAATCCTCGTGATGGAGCACGGCACGATCATCGAGCGGGGCACGCACGACCACCTGCTCGCGCAGGGCGGCGCGTATGCCCGGCTCTGGAAGCAGGGCACAAGCATCTGACGGGCGCGGCGTGCGGCGGACGCGCGCCGGACCCGCCTGCACCCGAACGCATCCCGTGAAAAAGAGGCTGTCCACGGCGGAAATCCGCCGGGACAGCCTCTCTCTTCTCACCGGGTCGCGGCCGCGCAGGAGGCGGCCGTCCGGATCCGGTCCGCTCCGGATCCGGTAAGGATCAGAGTTTCTCGATCGCCATGAGGACAAAGTTGATGATGAACAATACACCGGCGCCGATCAGGATCGGGTGGACATCCTTGATCTTGCCGCGGCAGAGCTTGACGATGACGTAGAAGATGAAGCCGGCCGCGATGCCGTACGAGATGTTGTACGCGAACGCCATGATGGCGACGGTGAAGAAGGCCGGAATGGCTTCTTCGACCTCGTTCCACTTGATCCCGGCGAACGACTCGGCCATCAGGATGCCGACGACAATCAATGCGGGAGCGGTCGCCTGCGCCGGCACGATGCCGAACAGCGAGGCGAACGGGAGGCACAGGAGGAACAGGACGGCGACGACGACGGCGGTCAGTCCGGTGCGTCCGCCGACGCCGATACCAGCCGCGCTTTCCACGTAGGTGGTGGTGTTGGAGGTACCCAGCAGGGAGCCGATCGACGTGGCGGTGGCGTCCGCAAAGAGCGCCTTGTCCATTTTGGACTTGAATCCCGAGCTGTTCTCGAGGGCTTTCTCATCCTCGTCGTCAAAGATACCGGACTTGCGGCCGGTGCCGATGAACGTGCCGATCGTGTCGAATGTATCCGACAGGCTGAACGCCAGGATCGTGATGATGACCAGGAAGATTTTGCCCGGCTCGTTGAACATGGTCTTGAAGCCGAGATCGCCGAAGAAGGAGAAGGCGACGTCCTTGACCTCCCCGACCTTGCTGACATCCAGCAGATCGCCCAGCTTGTCCGGGAGAACGGTGACGCCCATCGGGATACCGATCAGAGTGGTGGCGATGATGCCGATCAGCATGGCGCCTTTGACCTTGAGCATCATGAGCACGATGATCAGCACGAGCCCGATGAGGGCGAGCAGCGCGCCTTTTTCCGTGAAGTTCACGAGCGCCGGGACGATGGAGGAGTCCGCGATGACGGTGCCGTCGTCGAGAACCAGATTCTTGCCCGGATCGGATGTGAACTTGAGGAAGCCCGCGCCCTTGATGCCGATGTAGGCGATGAAGAGCCCGATGCCGCCGCCGATCGCAAGCTGCAGGCTGTGGGGGATCGCCTTGATGATGGCTTTACGGACTTTGGTGACGGTGATGAGGATGTTGATGATGCCGCAGATGAAGACCATGGCCATGGCTTCCTGCCACTCGAATCCCAGTCCGAAACAGACTGTGAACGTGAAGAAAGCGTTGAGGCCCATGCCTGGCGCGACCGCGTAGGGGACTTTGGCGAGCAGACCCATGATCAGGGTGCCGATCGCGGTTGCGAGGATGGTGGCGACGAAAACACCGTTCCAGGACATACCGGTGAGGGAGAGGATGTTGGGGTTGACGAACATGATGTAGGCCATCGTGAAGAACGTGGTGAGTCCCGCGATGACCTCGGTCCGGACATTGGAGCCTGCCTTCTTGATTCCGAAGAATTTGTCCATAGCTACCTCCTGTGATGAATGGGGGGATGCGGATGAAACCCGGGAGACATTATGAATAGAATTATAACCACTACAAACGCGCATGGGCATCCCCCCAGGGCGTTTTCATGCAAAATGCGGTGATTTCCGGCCTTCGCCCGCCCTGCCGGTTCCGGGAATGCCGGGGACTGTTATACTGGTTTCGGGCCGCCGGCCCGAAACATCGAACGGGGAGTGAAAAACATGGAAAGACAAATGGCCGCCGCCATCCAGGCCGTCCGCGAAGGACGCATCCCATTCCAGGAGCAGGAAGGCGCGCAATATGCCGTCGTCCGGTTCCCCGACGGCAGAAGGCTGGTCGCCGTATCCGGAAAACGGAATCCTGGCGAGGGGATGGAGGGTGCCGTCGCCGAAGCGGACGGATCGCGGGTGTTCTGCGGACCGCTGTCCGCGAACAACGCATATGAACTCATGCGGCGTTTCCCGTATGCCGCTCCGCGCCCCCACCGCGGGGTTCCGTTCACGCTCGGACTGGGCGATCGGCTGGGGACGGCATCCCGGGGTCATATCCGTGCCGTACGGGGCCGCGGCGTCTTTCCGGTGCTTGCACAGCAGTCGATGCGCGAACTCGCGCTGACCGGGCGGACTTATGAGGAAGTGCTGGCCGCCGCCGCGTTCGCGGTGTTCGAGGAGCGGTTCGAGGACGGATACGGCGCGGACGGCGACCACCTCAAGACGCCCGACGAGATCCGGTACGCGCTCGGCTGCGGGTACACGATGATCACCCTCGACTGCTCGGAGCATATCGACAACACGGTCGCCGGGCAGGCGGAGACCGATATCCTGGCGCGGTACGACGCGCTTCCCGCCGACCTGCGCGCGCGGTATGAAGACAAGTACCTCGGCCGCCCGGTTCCCTCCGTACCCGGAGCGCCGGTATCGCGGGAGACGCTGGCCCGCATCGTTCTGATCTACCACGATGCGGTCGATTACACGATACGGATCTACCGCGAGTGCATTGCGTCCGCAGGCCGTCCGATCGACTTTGAAATGTCGATCGACGAGACCGCCACCCCCACGGATCCCGCCGCGCATTATGTCGTGGCCCGGGAACTGCTCGAAGCCGGCGTCGAGGTGACCAGCCTCGCTCCCCGGTTCTGCGGGGAGTTCCAGAAAGGGATCGATTATATCGGGGATGCCGGACGGTTCGCGGAGGAGTTCGAACAGCACGCGCGCATCGCCGACCGGCTCGGCTACAAAATCAGCGTGCATTCCGGGAGCGACAAGTTCACGGTCTTTCCGGCGGTGGGCCGGTGCACAGGCGGCCGGGTTCATGTGAAGACTGCGGGGACGAGCTGGCTCGAGGCGGTCCGCCTGGTTGCGGAGCGGGACCCTGCGCTGTACCGTGAGCTGCACGCGTTCGCCCTGGACCATATCGACGAAGCAAAGAAGTACTACCATATCGGCACGTCCGTCAGCACCATCCCGGCGCTGGCCTCCACCCCGGATCCGGAGCTGGCCGGATACCTCGACCGGGACGACTCCCGTCAGGCGCTGCACATCACCTACGGCCTGATCCTGCAGGAGCGGGACGAAGCGGGCGGCTTCCGGTTCCGCGACCGGCTGAACGCCTGCCTGCACGAAGGCGACGACGCCTACGCCCGGATGCTGGAACGGCACATCCTGCGCCACCTCGCCGCGCTCGGACGGTGAACGCCGCACCCGGCCCGGCTTCCGCCGCCTCCGTCGCGGTCGTCGGGGCGGGTCCCGCCGGGCTTGCGGCGGCGTTCGCCGCGGCGGAACACGGCGCGCGGGTGCTGCTCTTCGACCGCAATCCCGAGCCCGGCTGCAAGCTCCTGCTGACCGGAGGCGGCCGATGCAACGTGACCAACGCGAAGGACATCGCGGACTTCATCCCGGCCTATTTCGGCAACGGGCGGTTTCTCCACCCCGCGTTCCGCAGCCTGTCCAACCTCGATACGATCCGTCTGTTCGAAAACCTCGGGGTACCGCTGACGAAGGACGATGGGGGCAAGCTGTTTCCCCGGTCGGATACCGCGGCGGACATCCGGGACGCGCTGGTGTCGGCATGCCGGACCGCGGGAGTCGTTTTCCGCATGGGAGAGCGCGTGCTCGGACTGGATCCCCTCCGCGATGGTGAAGACGGCGCGCCGGGATACCGGCTGAAGACGGACAGGGAACGACAGGGCATCATCGCCGCGGCGGTCGTGATCGCGACCGGCGGACTCTCCTGGCCGGCGACCGGCAGCACCGGCGACGGATTGCGCTGGGCGGAACGGCTCGGGATCGGGATCGTCCCGCCGCGGCCGGGACTGGCGCCGCTGACGTGCACGAATCCCTGGATCCGCGGCCTGGCGGGGGTCAGCGTCGATCCGGTCCGCGCGGAGCTGGTCCGCAAAGACCGGGACGGACAGGACTCCCTTGCCGGAAAAGCCGAAGGGCCGCTGCTTTTCACCCATCGGGGTATCTCGGGGCCGGCCGTGCTGCGGTTGTCCCGTAACCTTCCTAAACCTTGGGCGGAGGGAGAATCCTATCGCGTGCGCCTGAATCTCCTGCCCGGGACGGGCGGGGAGGAACTCGACCGGATTGCGGCGGGACGTTTTGCGGCGTATCCGCGCCGCGACGCGGCCAACGCGCTGGAGGGACTCCTGCCGGCGTCCCTGCTGCAGGCCGTCGTCCGGCTGCATTCCGGCGGGGAGATGCCCAAGGCCGGTGTTGTGACACGCGAACAGCGGCGCGAAATCCTGCGGGGCCTCCAGGCGGCGGAACTGACGGTCGCACGTCCCGCATCCTACGGGGAGGCGATGGTCACGGCAGGCGGCATCGCACTGTCGGATATCGACCCGCGCACCATGGGGGTCCGGGCATGGCCGGGGCTGCATGCAGCCGGAGAGGTGCTCGACATCGACGGCGATACCGGAGGCTACAATCTGCAGGCCGCCTTCTCCACGGGGACGCTGGCCGGTCTTAACGCCGCCGCCAGCGCTCTGCGGGATCAGAAATAAAGGTGGAAGACCAGCTCGTCCCCGCGCATCCACAGAAAGTTCAATGACTGGAACTGCCCGGGACGGAGGGTCGATACGGTTTCGGAACCGTCGTCGCATGCGGGCGGAACCACAAAGCCGGGCTGCTCGGGGATGTCGTCCGAGAACCAGCCGATCAGGCGCGCCCCGTTGAGTGTGACGAACGCGTTGCGGCAATCGGGGGGGAGCAGCAGGTCCACGCGGAACCGCGCGGGCTCTTCCGGCTGGAAATTGAACACCACGTCCATACGCCCGGGCGCCGGTTCGACGGATTTCATGTAAACGCGGACCGGCGATCCTTCCACGGAAAAGTCAAACATCCGGTTGCCGAACTGCACGACCACCAGGCCGCAGTACAGATCCCCCGCGATGAAGCCGGCACCGCTTGAAAGACCGTTTCCCGTATCCATGTCCATGTCCTGATCCTCCCGGGATGTTTGCGGTCATGATAACACAAGACGGAGCGGATGGTTTGCGGTACAATGGACAGCGGCTGTATAATCAACGATGTGAAACAAACGACGGAACGGCGTCCGCCCCGCCGGAAAGGCGCACCCACAGATGCTGACATCGCAAGAGTACGCTTTCCTGGAATCCCTTTTCCGCGAGTACGGCACGCGTCTCCGCGGACATTGCCTGCGCCTGACCGCCTCTCCCGACCTCGCGGATGAGTGCGTGCAGATGACGTTTCTGGCAGCCGCGGAGCATGCCGGCCGTCTGCTTGCGCACCCCAATCCCGCAGGATGGCTGTACGTCACGGCGCTGCACATGGTCCGGCGCACGCATCGGACCACCGCCCGCGCGGCCCGCAGCGTCGCGATCGATGATCCGGAGACGGAACCTTTCCTGTCCGTCCCTTCCGGGCAGGATACGCTGGACACCGGGATGGATGTCGCGCGCGCCCTTTCCGGCCTGGGGGAAAAGGACCGCACCCTGTACCGCCGCATATTCGAGCAGGGGATGGACTATGCGTGGATCGCCCGCGAAGAGAATACGACCGAAGCCGCGGTCAAGATGCGTGCGATGCGGCTCCGGCGCAAAGTGAAAAAACTGCTGGAGGAGTGACTCCGGCCTGTTACCTCGCGCGGAAGACGGACGATACGCTGACGGTCCGGCCGACTGCGGGGGAAGGAGGACATCGATGGACGAACTGGATCAGCTGCGCCGCGAACTCGAGATCGCACGCGCCGAAGCCGAATACTACCGGAACCTGGTCCTGCTGGATGAGAACGATCCCGACAGCATCCGGTCCCTGGATGAAAGCCAGGATACGCTCGACCGTCTGGACCCGTCCGCTGCCGGAAGCACGGGATACGACGCCGGGGCCGTGCTGCGGTCCTCCGGAACGCCGACCCTCCAGCCCGAACCGGTTGCTCCCGTACGGAAAGGCTTCGCGGACCGGCTCCGGTATCTGGTCATGATCCCGGTCAACATCATCGTGGCCATCCCGGTGAGCATTGTCGCGGCGGTGGCGCTGGCGCGGATCATGTCCGCCAGCCTGCTGAAGAAGGGATTCCTCGATGTCCTGGTCAAAAACGCGTCCCAGTCCGTCCGCATATCGGTGGACCAGCACCGGAACGACAGGGAGGGAACATGATGCTGCTCGACGCATCCGGCATGACGGCGCTGGCTTCATTGTTCGGCATTCAGGCGTGGATCCTGTGGCTCGGGGCGGCGGTCGCCTTTCTGATCCTCGAGGTGTCCACGGTCAATCTGGTTTCGATCTGGTTCGTCGTCGGCTGCCTGATGGCCATGGTCGCGGACCTGCTTGGCGCCGGCATCTGGGTCCAGGTACAGATCATGGTCGTGGTGTCCGCGCTTCTCCTCTACATCTTCCTGCGGATGCGCCCGCATCTGGGGATCACGGACCGCCAGGTGATCGCCACCAACGCGGACCGGTTTGTCGGCCAGGACGCGCTGGTCCTGGAGGATATCGATCCGGTCGCCGGCAAGGGGCAGATCAAGTCGCTCGGCCAGATCTGGAGCGCGACCAGCGCGGACGCTTCGCGCATCCCGGCCGGCACATTGGTCGTCATCACACAGATCCGGGGCGTGCGGGCGGTCGTCCGTGCGCGTGAGAACGCCGAAGGGGAGTCCGGAAGCCCGCAGAAGACCTGACAGGAGGGTTATCGACATGAACATGACCGTCGCAGCCGTCTCCGCCGCTTCCGGCGGACTGGGGGGACTGATCGCCGCCATCGCGGTCGTCATCCTTGTGCTTCTCATCGTGATCAAGAATGTCCGGATCGTCCCCCAGGCATCCAACTTCGTGGTCGAGCGGCTGGGCGGATACCATGCCACCTGGCTCACCGGCCTCCATGTCAAGCTTCCGTTCCTGGACCGGGTGGCCAAGACCGTATCGCTCAAGGAGCAGGTGGCGGATTTCCAGCCGCAGGCGGTGATCACCAAGGACAATGTCACGATGATGATCGACACGGTCCTGTTTTTCCAGATCACCGATCCCAAGATGTACACCTACGGGATCGAACATCCGATCATGGCGATCGAGAACCTGTCCGCGACCACACTCCGCAACATCATCGGGGATCTGGAACTGGATGAGACCCTCACTTCGCGCGACCTGATCAACGCGAAAATGCGCAACATCCTGGACGAGGCGACCGATCCCTGGGGGATCAAGGTCAACCGGGTCGAACTCAAGAACATCATCCCGCCCAAGGAGATCCAGGTCGCCATGGAACGCCAGATGAAGGCGGAACGGGAAAAACGCGAGAACATCCTCCGCGCCGAGGGCGAGAAGGAAGCCGCCATCCGGGTCGCGGAAGGGGAAAAGACCGCGGCGATCCTGCGGGCCGAAGCCCAGAAGGAATCCGAGATCCGGCGCGCGGAGGGCGAGGCCGAGGCGATCCGGACCATCCAGGAGGCGACCGCGGCCGGCATGCGGATGATCAAGGAGGTCGGCGCGGACCAGGCGCTGATCGCCATCCGGAGCCTGGAGGCGATGGAGAAGGTCGCGAACGGACAGGCCACCAAGATCATCATCCCCTCCGAACTCCAGGGATTCGGATCCCTGACGGCGACCCTCAAGGAGCTCATGGCGCCGGACGCGAAGTAAATCCGTTTATCCCGGGTCCCGCGCGCGCCCCGGCCGGGGAGCCGCGGGACCTGTTCATTCCGGGAGGACATAATCATGCTGCTGGGCATCCGCGTGCGCAATTTCGAGATGCTGCGGGACACTCGGGTCGGTATCATCGGCGACGAGGTGCTGCTGCCTTTGGCGGACACCGACGCCGAACTCGCGGCGGGTCTCCTTCCGCCGTTGCCGCTGGCGCCGCTTTCCGCGCTGATCGGCCGCAACGACACCGGGAAAAGCTCTCTGTTCCATGCGATGTCCTTCCTGTCCGATGTCGTGCGGCACGGGGCGAGGTTCGCCGCGACCCAGCACGGGCGGAAAGGTTTCACCCGCCTGCGTTCGAACGGCGGCCCCGATCCGGTCGTCTTCGATCTTGCCGTCCGGCTGGACGTGCCCGGCGAGACCGTCCTCTACCATGTGGCCATCGACTGCGACCGGTTCGGCCGGCCTTTCATCCTCGAAGAGGAAATCGAACGCGCGGACTTCGAAAGCCGCGGACGGCTCCCGCTGCTGCGGCTGGACCGGGGGCGCGGCGTTCTGTCCGAGGGACAGGCGCCGGCCGACGCGGGCGTCGGAAACGAGGATGCGACGGGTCTGGGCACGTACGGCGCGCTGGTGACCTATCCGTGCATCCATGCGTTGTACGCCATGGTCACGCGATGGTTTTTCTGCTCATTCCTGCCGCATGAGGCCGGGCAGGAGACCGGTACCCGAGTATCTTCCGGCGGACACCGGCACCTGTCTCCCGACGGCGGCAATGTGGAGAACGTCCTCGAGTATTTCAAGGACAACGATCCCGAAGCCTATGAACACGTGATCGGCCGGATCCGGGAAAAGATGCCCGGCAGCCGGAGGATCGACGACGCCGTGCTGGGCGGCCGCGTTTCCGCGGCTTCACGCAGGCTCTTCACCTACCTGCTGCTGCTCGAGGATCCGAGCCCGCGCCCGGTCCTGTGCATCGAGAATCCGGACGAGGGGCTGCACCACGAGATGGTGGACACCCTCGCCGCCGAGCTGCGCGCATACTCGCTGCGCCGCCCGGACACCCAGATCCTGTTCACCACGCACAATCCGTACCTGCTCGAGTCCATGTCGCCGGACGAGGTCTGGGTGTTCGAACGCAAGCCGGCCGCCCCCGACGCCCCGCACGCGGACAACGCAGAGGCCCGGTGCGCCGGCGCGGACCCGGTCGTCCGGGCATTGTACGCCGAGGGAGTCGGGATGGGTTCGATGTGGTACAGCGGGCATTTCGATCCGGAGAACGGCGATGCATCTTGAAGTGCTGTCCGAGGACCGGTCCGGCGGCGTGGTCATCGCGTCGATCCTGCGGATCCTGCGGGAACGGCGATCGTACGGGTACAGCTTCGCCATCCGTCCGCACCGCGGCAAGGGCTACCAGCCGACGGACCCCTCCCGGAGGCCGCGCCGGGACACGGTCGGGCTCCTGGACCTGCTGCCCGCAAAATCGCGGGCGTACGCCCGCGTCCTGGATCCGGACCGGAACATCCTGATCGTGGTCATGGACTCGGACTCCGTGCCGCCCGGCGAGGTCGAGTCGGACCTCCGGGACACCCTGCGGCGTTACGCGGCACCGGTTCCCCATGTGATCGGAGTCTGCGTCGAGGAGATCGAGGCATGGCTGCTCGGCGACCGGCAGGCGCTGCTGGCGGCGTATCCGGACGCCGATCTTTCGGTGGCGGACCGCTACGGGCAGGACAGCATCTGCGGCACATGGCAGACCCTCGCGCGTTGCATCCACCCGGATTCCGCCGCGCGGATCATCCGGATCGGATATCCGGCCATCGGACAATACAAGTACGAATGGTGCCGCGACATTTCGCGGTACATGGATCCGGACCGGAACGACTCCCCGAGTTTCCGGCGCTTCCTGTCGCGGCTGGACCGGACGATCCGCGCGCTGGATGGGAAGGAAGACGCTTCCCCGGCCGGTACGACGGATGCCTGAGACGCCGTCATCCGCGTATGTGCACATCCCGTTCTGTGTCCGCAAGTGCCGCTACTGCGATTTTCCTTCCTATGCCGGGAGGGAGGATTGCGTCGGGGAATATACGGAGGCGGTGTGCTCCGAGATCCGCCATGCCGCGGACGTCCTCTCCCGCGATCATGCGCTGAAGCCGCTCCGGACCGTGTTCTTCGGCGGCGGCACCCCGACCCTCGCCGGCGCGGACCGGCTGGTCCGGATTCTCCGGACACTCCGGGACACGTTTTCCCTCGAGGAGGGAACGGAAGCCACACTCGAAGCCAATCCCGGCACCGTCACGCCCGACGGCTTCGCGCGGCTCCGCGCGGGCGGTTTCAACCGGGTGAGCCTGGGTCTGCAGGCGGTTCAGCCGCACCTGCTCCGGACGCTGGGCCGCATCCACTCCGCGGAGGACTTTTTCGACGCGGTACGGGCCGCGCGAAGCGCAGGGTTTGAGAACATCGGCGCAGACATCATGCTCGGACTGCCCGGGCAGACGCCCGAAGACCTGCGGGAAACCCTCGCCCGGGTGATCGGGGCGGGGGTGGACCACGTATCGTTCTACTCCCTGCAGGTCGAGGAGGGCACTCCGTTTTTCGAGCTGCAGTCCGCCGGCCGCCTCGATCTGCCCGAAGAGGATGCCGAGCGCGCCATGTACCACGAAACCCGCCGTACCCTGGAGTCCGCCGGACTGCCGCCGTACGAGATCAGCAACGCGGCGCGCCCCGGACGGGAATGCCGCCACAACCTGGTCTACTGGCGCGCGGAGGAGTACCTGGGATTCGGGTGTGCCGCTCATTCGTACGTCGGGGGAACGCGGCGCGCCAACACCGCGGATCTGGACGCCTACGTGGCGGCCATGGGGCGTGGCCATTCGGACGGGGCCTTCCCGGCGGCCCGGGAGCTTGAGACGGTCGGACGCGAAGGACAGATGAAGGAGTACATGATGCTTGGATTCCGCTTGTCCGCCGGTCCGGACGCGGAAGGATTCTTCCGCCGGTTCGGAGAACGGGCGGAGACCCGTTTCGCCGCCGAGCTGGCCGACCTGGACAACCGCGGATTCATCGAGCGGACCGGGACCGGCTGGCGGCTCACCGTCCGTGGACTGGACATGGCGAATCAGGTGTTCATGGCGTTTGTCTGAACGTCTTTGATTATCCTTGACATTCTTGACCTTCGATGGTAGATTGTGCTTAGCACTCATCCGATATGAGTGCTAAGCTTTTTTCGGAAGGAGGCGGGACATGGCGCTCGACGCACGCAAAAAGCAGATCCTCAAGGCGATCGTGGACGATTACATCGAAACGGTCGAGCCGGTCGGATCCAAGAACCTGGTGCAGAAATACGGGCTGGACGTCAGTTCCGCCACGGTCCGGAACGAGATGGCCGAGCTTGAGTCGCTCGGGTATCTGGAGCAGCCGCATACCTCCGCGGGACGGGTTCCCTCCGACAAGGGCTACCGGGAGTACGTGGATTCCCTGATGGATGTCGGACACCTGTCCGAGGAGGAGATCGACGATATCCGGGTCCATATCCGGGAAAACGTCGACGAAGTCACCCGCCTGCTGAAAAAAGCCGCGGGCGTCCTGACGGAGAAGACCGGCTACACCTCGGTCGCGTTGACCCCCCGCATGGGGGACAGCCATTTCCAGCAGCTCAAGATGATGATGATCGAGCCCGGGCGGGTCCTGGTGGTCGTCGTTCTGAGTGCAGGGCTGGTGCGCGACCGCATCGCCCGCGTTCCCGAGCTGATCGACGAGGAGCAGCTCCGGAGGGTAGCGCGCGCGATCGAGAGCGAGTTGTCCGGGATGCGGCTCGAGGACATCACGATGGTCACGGTCTCGACCGCGGGCCACAAGGTGAAGCTGCCGGAGAGCCTGTTGAACCAGGTCCTGTATGAAGCCTACGTATCGATCAAGCAGTCCGAGAACCTGGAGATGTATATGGAGGGACACAACAAACTGCTGTCGTTCCCGGAGTTCCAGGACGTGCGCAAGGCGCGTGAGCTGTTCGACACGCTGTCGCGGGACGGCATCGTCGCGGGTTATCTGAACGAGTCCGGGGACGCCGAGATGGCGCACCACATCGGTCCGCCCGAGAATGCGCTGGCGACAACGCCGGCCGCGGAGGGAAGCGCCGCGCACATCGAGACGCCGCGGCGGCCCTTCATGATCCGGATCGGACAGGAGATCGCGCTCGAAGGGCTGCAGGACTGCAGTTTCGTCACAACGACCTATCGGCTCGGCGAACGGGTGATCGGCCGCATCGGCGTAGTCGGCCCCCGTCGCATGGAGTACAGCCGGGTGGTGTCGCATATCGGTTTCATCCGGAGCGCCATCGACGAGTTCGGAATGCGCCTCACCGGCGGCGACCGCCGTATGGCGGACGACGAGCGGATGAACAGAACAACGGAGGACAGAAAATGAAGAAGAAGGGCAATGCCGCCCCGGGCGGCGCAGAGGAAGAGGAAAAGATCCGGGAGGACTTCTCCGGGGAAACCTCCGCAGGTGCGGACGGGACACCGGACGGCGGCGCGGCAGGCGACGGCGCTCCGGCCGGGGAAGACACCGGGAACCAACCGGAAGATGAAAACGCGCGCAAGCTGTCGGAACTCAACGACCGATACCTGCGCCTGTATGCGGAGTACGACAACTATCGGAAGCGCACATCCAAGGAAAAGGAAGCGATTTACGGCGACTGCGTCGTCCGCGTGACGGCGGAGTGGCTGCCGGTCATCGACAACCTGGAACGGGCTGCGGACTCCGCGGCGCGCTTCGAGGGGGACGTCGACCGATCCATAGCCGAGGGCATCAACCTGGTGCTGCGGCAGGCGTCGGAGTGCATGTGCCGTCTGGGCGTCGAGCCGATCGCCGCGGTCGGGCAACCGTTCGATCCCGAACTCCATGAGGCGGTCATGCAGGTGGAGCAGGACGGCGTCGAACCCGGTACGGTCGTCGAGGAATTTCAGAAAGGATACCGCCGGGGGGACCGCGTGATCCGGCACAGCATGGTCAAGGTCGCCAACGGTTCCACCTGACTCATACATTTTTAGTTACGATACGCTAGATCAAATGGAGGATGAAAACATGGCAAGAGTTATCGGCATCGACCTGGGCACGACCAATTCCTGTGTCGCGGTGATGGAAGGCGGAGAGCCGGTCGTCATTCCGAACGCGGAAGGCAACCGCACGACCCCCTCGGTCGTCGCTTTTTCCAAGACCGGCGAACGTCTGGTCGGCCAGGTCGCGAAGCGCCAGGCCGTCACCAATCCCGACCGCACGGTGCAGTCCATCAAGCGCGAGATGGGCTCCGCCCACAAGGTCCAGATCGACGATAAAGGCTACTCCCCGCAGGAGATTTCCGCGATGATCCTGCAGAAGCTCAAGGGGGACGCCGAGTCCTACCTCGGCGAGACCGTGACGCAGGCCGTCATCACCGTACCGGCATACTTCAGCGACGCGCAGCGCCAGGCGACCAAGGACGCCGGCCGCATCGCCGGGCTGGACGTGCTGCGCATCATCAACGAACCCACGGCCGCCTCGCTCGCCTACGGTCTGGACAAGGAACACGACCAGAAGATCGTGGTGTTCGACCTCGGCGGCGGCACGTTCGACGTCTCCATCCTTGAGATCGGGGACGGGGTGTTCGAGGTGCTTGCGACCGCCGGCAACAACCGGCTGGGCGGCGACGACTTCGACCAGAAAATCATCGACTGGCTGGTGGACGGATTCAAAAAGGATCAGGGGATCGACCTGCGCGCCGACAAGATGGCCATGCAGCGCCTGAGGGAAGCCGCGGAAAAGGCGAAGATCGAACTGTCCGGCGTCACCAACTCCCAGATCAACCTGCCCTACATCACCGCGGACGCGTCCGGCCCCAAGCACCTGGACGTCACGTTGTCGCGCGCCAAGTTCGACGACCTCACCTCGGACCTCGTGGAGAAAACGATGGGTCCGCTGCGCTCGGCCATGAACGATGCCGGACTGAACCCGGACAAGATCGACAAGGTCCTGCTGGTCGGCGGTTCGACCCGGACCCCGTCGGTCCAGGAAGCGGTCAAGCGCTACTTCGGCAAGGAACCCTTCAAGGGCATCAACCCGGACGAGTGCGTCGCGATCGGCGCGGCCATCCAGGCTGCGGTCCTGACCGGCGAAGTCACCGGACTCCTGCTGCTCGACGTGACCCCGCTGTCGCTCGGAATCGAGACAATGGGCGGCGTGTTCACCAAGATCATCGACCGCAACACCACCATCCCGACCAAGAAGAGCCAGGTGTTCTCGACCGCCGCGGACGGACAGACGCAGGTCGATGTCCACGTGCTCCAGGGCGAGCGCGAGATGGCGCAGTACAACAAGACGCTCGGCAACTTCATCCTCGACGGAATTCCGCCGGCCCCGCGCGGCGTGCCCCAGATCGAGGTCACGTTCGACATCGACGCGAACGGTATCGTGCACGTGTCCGCCAAGGATCTGGGGACCGGGCGTGAGCAGAAGGTCACGCTGACCGCGTCCACCAACCTCTCCGACAAGGACATCGAGAAGGCGGTCAAGGAAGCGGAACAGTACGCCGAGGAGGACCACAAGCGCCGCGAGGAAGTCGATGCGCGCAACGCCGCGGATTCCGCGATCTACAATGCGGAGAAGACGCTCAAGGACCTCGGCGACAAACTGGACGCCTCCGACAAGTCCTCCATCGAAGCCGCGATCGCAAAACTGCGCGACAGCATGGGCCGGAACGACACCGCAGCCATGAAGACCGACACCGAGGCGCTCCAGCAGGAGTTCTACAAGGTGAGCGAGAAGATCTACAAGCAGAATCCCGGCGCGCAGCCGCAGCCCGGCCCGGAAGGCCCCGCTCCGGACGGCGACGGATTCAAGGACGCCGGCGGCGACGCCAACTGACCCCTGAACCGAACCATCCGCGGCACCGGCCGCCGGCGGCGATCCCGCCGGTGGCCGGGCCGTTGACAGGAGGAGCCGGAGTTTGGCTGAGAAAAGAGACTACTATGAGGTACTCGGGGTCCAGAAGGGCGCTTCGGAAGAAGAACTGAAGAAAGCCTACCGCACGCTGGCGAAGAAGTACCATCCGGACCTCAATCCGGGCGACAAGTCCGCCGAGGCGAAGTTCAAGGAAGCCAACGAGGCCTACGCGGTGCTCAGCGATGCCGACAAGCGCCGGCAGTATGACCAGTTCGGCCATGCGGGCATGGATGGCCAGGGCTTCGGCGGCTTCGGCGATTTCAACATCAATCTGGACGACCTCTTCGGGTCGTTCTTCGGCGGCTTCGGCGGCGGACGGCAGACCAACCGGCCGCAACGCGGCGCGAACCTCAAATACCGCATGAACCTCGAGTTCATGGATGCGGCGTTCGGAGTCGAGCGGGAAATCACCGTCAACAAGGAAGACCTGTGCGACCACTGTCAGGGAACCGGGGCCAAGGAGGGGGAGACCCCCGAAACCTGTTCCCGCTGCAACGGGTCCGGCCAGGTCAACACCCGGCAGCAGACCATGTTCGGCGCGGTCATGTCCTCGCGCCCCTGCCCGGAGTGCGGCGGATCGGGCAAGATCATCCGCCATCCGTGTCCCTCCTGCAACGGACGCGGACGCAGGAACACCACCAAGAAACTCAAGGTCCGCATCCCGGCGGGCGTCGGCGACGGCGAGATGCTGTCGATGCGCGGGGAGGGAGAGCCCGGCGAGCGCGGCGGCCCGTACGGCGACCTGTACATCGAGATCCATGTCCGGCCGCACCCCATCTTTGAACGCAACGGAGCCAACACGTTCTGTGAGGTTCCGATCACGTATGTCCAGGCCGCTCTGGGGGCCGAGATCGAGATCCCGACCATCGACGGCCCGACCACCTACAAGATCAAGGAAGGCACCCAGCCCGGCGAGGTGTTCACGCTTCGCGGGAAGGGGATCCAGCACCTCAACCGGCCCGGATCCCGCGGCGACCACTCGTTCCGTGTGACGGTCGAGGTGCCCAAGCATCTGGACGCCGCGCAGCGGGAGATCCTGAACAAGTTCGAGGCGAGCTGCACGGACAAGAACTACCAGAAACGCGACAGCTTTTTCAAAAAGATCAAGGACGCGTTCAACCGCTGAACGACAGGAAGGCACTCTCCCATGCAGTGGATACAGGTGACGGTGGAAACCACCCAGGACGGGATCGATCCGGTCTGCGCGGCGTTGGACGCGCTCGGGATCGACCAGGTGTCCATTGTGGACAGCGCGGAGGAGATCGAGCGGTTCCTCACGACCGCGGGCCGTTTCTGGGACTATGTCGACTACGGGGAGATGATCGCCGGCATGGGCG
>JAGOFF010000182.1 GCA_017997315.1 Clostridia bacterium | reverse complement strand
GTACAGAACCGGGAACACCGCCATCGGAACCGGTATCCCGAGCAGCGGGGCGAACAGCAGCCGGTGCACACGCCCGCGACAGACATACCGGATCCAGCAAAACCAATAGACCGCGAGGCAGAATCCCATCAAAACGGCCAGCGGCAGGCTTCCGCCTCCGGCGGGGAACGGCCGGAACACCGGCAGGACAAAGCATCCGATGCGTCCGGCGGCCTCCGCGGCGAGCACCACAGCCCATCCGCGCGGACGGGCGGCTGGTTCCGGAACCTGCACGGGCTGCCGGAACAGCATCAGCAGGTTGGGTGCCAGCACCGCCGCGGTCAGGATCAGTCCGGATGCGTGGAACGAGACACCCACGCTCTACTTCCGTCTGCCGGCAACGACAGGATCGGCCAGCCAGGAACGCACGAGTTCGCGGTTGCTCCACAGTGTGCAGCCGCCGGTTCCCTCCCCGAGCGCATTGTGGTGTTCCCGGACCCGCGCGAGGAAGGGGGAGCGGAGTGCATGTTCCAGACCGTCCGTCACATTCGCGTCCGCATACGGGGCGAACGGGCAGGGGGTTGCGTTTCCGTCGACATCCACATGGATGAAACCGCGGCCGGAGGCAAGACAGCCGCCCGTCGCCTCCTCGTCCCCCGGAAACGCGATCAACAGGAGGTTCCGGCGCTTTTCCTGACGCTCGAGCGAACGGAGCAGCACGCGCTTGTCCATGGGATCCAGCGCAAGCAGCGCGTCTTCGTCGTTCTGGGGGACGTACTCCACATAGAATACGAACCGCACGCCCCTTCGCCACAAGTCGTCCGTGAAACCATCCCCGGTCGCGACCGCGAGATTCTCCCGCGTCGTGGTGACGGACACTCCGAACACCGCCCCGGCGGCATCGAGTCGCGCCATCGCATCCAGCACGCCCTGGTGGGTTCCGTCGCCCCGGCGCGCATCGGTCTCCTCCCGGCCGCCTTCCAGGCTGAGCACCGGAAGAACATGGGGGTACCGGGCGAAGAAAGCGGCGCGCTCCTCGTCGATAAGCAGGCCGTTGGTGAATACCGTGAACAACAGCCCTGGAAACTCCGCCGCGGCCTCAAGCGCAGCCGGACGCATCATCGGCTCGCCGCCGGCCAGCATGACCACCGAAACTCCGAGAGCGTCCGCCTCGGCATAGAGACGACGCAGCGCGGGATCGGACAGCTCGGTCGCCGTCTCGTGCCGGGCGTGCGAGTAGCATCCCGCACACAGCAGGTTGCAGGCGCGCGTCAGACTGAGGATGAGCAGCGGCGGGACGGCCAGCCCGGCGCGCAGCGAACGTGCGCGGAGAGCCTCGCGTCCGGCCTGCCCGGCGAGGACCGGCTGGAGCCCCTTGGCGGCGCGGGGGCGTTCGTGCGAGAGCGCGGCGCCGAAACGGATGGCGTCGGTGATGCGGATGCCGAAAAGATCGCGGACACGGATGTCGTCCATGGGAGGACCGCCTTTTTCAGAATGGAGCCGGCGCTGTCGTCCGGTTATTGATCATTCTACAGCGCGATTATTGGAAACGCGCGAGAGTTACATGATAGCTTCACGAGGACTCTCTCGGCGAAGAGCCGGAGAGGGCTTCTGCGTGTGCGGATTTCCCTGTATCGTTTCCATACCGTCCGACATCCGCTGTTCAACGTTATGCTAGACTTTTTCATGGATGACCTCCCCGCTTCGGCTGTGGCGGGGAACTACCGGGAGGGCTCGATCGATGGACCGTCAAACGCTTTTTCTCCGGATCCAGGCCCGGCTCCAGGAGCTCGGCATCCCGTTCCAGACCGGTGTCGGAGCGGACTTTACCGTGTCGAACGAATTTCTGGACGCGGGATGGAGCACCGGCACCAAACGGATTGTCTACGACGCTTCGATCACGCTGGACGAAGCCGGCCAGGATGTCAACATGTGGGAGCGCACGACCGAGACCGGCAGCGGTCTGTCCGGGGGATTCAGCGGCGGTTCCTGGACCCAGAGCGGCACCACGCTGTTCCGTAAAGTCAAAAGTATCCAGTACGGTCCGGACGGCAAGGCGTATGAGATCCGGCTCGATCTGGGCGCAATCCCCAAGGCGGTCAAGGAAACCGCGCGGGAAGCGGGCTGGAAGTTCCACACCGTGCTTCGACGGGAGAAGGCGCAGTATTCGGCGGAGCAAATCCCTCCGGCTCCGGTGCCGGCTGTCGATCCGGCTGCGCGGGCGCCCCGGATCCCGATCGCGGACGGATCGTTCTACTGTACCCGGTGCGGGACCCGATTGCCGGCGGGTACCCGTTTCTGCAGCCGATGCGGTTTGCCTCAATAGTGCGCAGCACTATTGAGGCTGAGAGTTTCCGGCAGAGCCGGAAACTCGGCTATTACATGCACAGCACTATTGAGGCGCGGGTCATCCTGTGGATGACCCGTTGACCCTGAGAAAATCCCGGCTTTCCCGGAATTCTCCGCTTGCTTTTCATATCACCATCGGATTTGTCGGATTTTACCGCATGATCCCGATCCTGCTCCCTTGGGTTTGTCCATCATTCCTCTACCATAATCCGGGTTCAGCGGCTATAATACTGGACAAACCATGACGCCGATCGTGACCGGTAACGGGGAAAAACCCCGTCCGCCGGCACTGGGCCCGATGACGCGGTACGCCGCGGAGCGGGGCCGCCATACAGCACCTCTCCCTGACGACTTCCCCGTGCGAACGTTCCCGCCGGGGACCCCCTCATCCCGGAAATGGCACTGGAGCCAACTCCGTGCGGTTTCGTTGCACCGCTTTTTGGGCGGTGATACGATGAAGCCACGGCTCCCTGACCGTCCGCCCGCATGTGCGCGGCATCCGGCGGATCCGCGTCGTCCTGCGCTACCAGGACCTGTATGGATATGGAAACACTGACCGATCGAATCCTGCGTCTGAAAAAAGAGCGGAACGCTCTTCTCCTCGCCCACTACTACCAGAATCCCGAGGTCCAGGACATCGCCGACATCGTGGGCGACTCCTTCGAGCTCGCGCGCCGCGCGCAGAATGCGACCGAAGACGTTATCGTTCTGTGCGGCGTCCGTTTCATGGCCGAAACCGCCAAACTGCTCAATCCCGGCAAGACCGTACTGCTTCCGGTCGAGGCCGCAGGCTGCCCCATGGCGGAGATGGTCTCCCCCGAGGATGTGATCGCGATGCGCCGGCACGAGCCGTCCGCCGCGGTCGTGTGCTACGTGAACTCCTCCGTGGACGTCAAGGCGGAAAGCGACGTGTGCTGCACATCCTCCAACGCGGTCCGGATCGTGCGTTCACTGCCGAACCGCACGGTCATCATGCTGCCGGACAAGAACCTCGCGGACTACGTCGCGCGCGCCGTGCCGGGCAAGGTGATCGTCCCGTATCCCGGATTCTGCCCCACCCACCGGCGGATCACGGTCATGGACGTGGAAAACGCCCGGCGCACGCTGCCCGGAGCGCCGGTCCTCGTCCATCCCGAATGCGAGCCCTCCGTCGTAGACGCCGCGGATTTCGCGGGAAGCACCGCGCAGATCCTGCGGCGGGTCGTCGAGGGTCCCGAACAGGCCTTCCTGATCGGAACCGAATGGGGCGTGCTGCACGCGATCTCGAAAGCCGCCCCCGGCAAGACCCTCAAGGTGCTTTCGACCTCGCTCACCTGCACCAACATGAAAAAGATCCACCTCGAGGATATCGCGAATTGCCTGGAGAACCACCGCGAAGGCGTGCAGATCCCGGAGAACGTCCGGGAACGCGCGATGCGGTCGGTGGTCCGGATGATGGAGGCTGCCGATGCGCCGTTATCTGTTTGACGGATCCCTCAAGGACGTCCCGGTCGAATCGTTCGACGTCGTCATCGTCGGGCAGGGAATCGCCGGACTGTATACCGCGCTCCGGCTGGATCCCGCGTTGTCCTGCGCGGTCATCGCCAAGAGCGATCCGCAGCTGAGTTCGTCCTGGCTCGCGCAAGGCGGAATCGCCGCGGTCATGATCGCGGAAGACACGCGCGCCGCGCACATCCAGGACACCCTCACCGCCGGTGCCGGACTGTGCGACGAGCAGGCGGTCCGCACGTTGGTCGCGGAGGGACCCCGGGACGTCCAGACCCTGATCGACTGGGATGTCCCGTTCGACCTGGACGACATCGGCAACATCAAGCTCACCCGCGAGGGCGGACACAGCGCCAACCGGATCCTGCACAGCGGCGGGGACGCCACCGGTCGCGGCGTCACGCGGCGGCTCGCGGAGATCGCCGCCGGCCGGCCCAACCTGCGGCTGAGGGATCCCGCCCACCTGATCGACGTGCTGACCGAGAACGGGGAGACCGTCGGGGTGCTCGCCTGGGAGAACGGATACCGCATCCTGCGCGCTCCGAATGTCGTACTGTGCACCGGCGGGATCGGCCAGAACTACGAGTACACCACGAATCCCTCGACCTCGACCGGGGACGGCATCGCGGCCGCCATCCGCGCGGGCGCGCGGGTCCAGGACATGGAGTTTGTACAGTTCCACCCCACCGCTCTGATGTCGCGCGACCCGAGCCGGCGGTTTTTCCTCATCTCCGAGGCGCTCCGGGGCGAAGGCGCGGTGCTGCGCAACGCCGAGGGGGAACGGTTCATGCAGGGAAAGCATCCGCTGGCGGAACTGGCTCCCCGGGACATCGTGACGCGCGGGATCATCCAGGAGATGGAGCGTACCCGGTCGACCTACGTGTATCTCGACAGCACGCACCGCACCGCCGCACAGCTGGAGGAGCGGTTCCCGACGATCTACGCGGAATGTCTGCGCCAGGGCATCGACATCTCGAAGCAGTGGATCCCGATACGTCCGGTCCAGCACTACATGATGGGCGGAATCCACACCGGACTGGACGCGATGAGCAGCGTATCCGGGCTGTACGCGGTCGGTGAGACCGCCTGCACCGGGGTGCACGGCGCCAACCGGCTGGCGAGCAACTCGCTGCTCGAGTGCCTGGTGTTCGGACGCCGGTGCGCCCAGTCCATCGGGGGATCCG
>JAGOFF010000181.1 GCA_017997315.1 Clostridia bacterium | reverse complement strand
GTCCGGATGCTCTCGTCGACGACGTTTCCGGCGGGGTACCCCGTGAACTCCGAGGAGGCAACCGCCTTTTTTCCACAGGGGAGAAGCATCCACCCGGGGAAGCATTCCGTCCAGGGATCCGAGATCGTGTGATGCGGGAGGATCATGGGGTAGTCCGCGTAGTTCATGTTGCAGAACAGGGTGCCGTCCTGGTCGTATCCTGCCGGGAACAACCCCACCCTGCGCTCAAACCCTTCATGGACCGAGACCACCATCGAGGAGATGTGCCACCAGTTCCCGTACTTGTCCCGGAGCGTGCTTCCGTGTCCCGCCCCGGTGATGAAACCGCCCGGCTTGGACGAGAACGGGCTGTCCGCGCAGTACGTGAACGGACCGAGCGGGTGGTCGGACACATAGACGCCGTCCGAGTAGACATTGTATTCGGTGCCGGGTCCGGCATACTGCAGATAGTACCGGCCGTCATGCCGGGTCATCCACGCTCCCTCGATCCACGGGCGCGGATCCTTGACAGGCGGTGCCGAACACTCGCCGGGGAAAGTGAATCCGCGGCGGCTGTCGTTGTCCGTGCCCGGCCGCTCCCATCCGTGGATGTCGGGACGTCCTTCGAACAACGCGACCGGTTCCCCGATCGGCTGCATGGTCTTCCTGTCCATCTCCACGCCGCGGATCGGGGAGGAGTTGGAACAGCCCCAGTAGAAGTACACGCGGCCGTCGTCATCCTGGAACAGGTTCGGATCCCAGAAGGCAAACGGACGCGATACCTCTTCCCATTCGCCGGACAGCGGGTCCCGCGTCCGCCAGATCGTACCGGTCGAAGCGCTCGAGGCGCACTGGTACAGCCATCCGTCGACTTCGCGGATATCCGGCGCGCTGAAGGCGATCGGCAGATCGGCGCCGTCCACGAATGTCCAATGGATGAGATCGTCGGAGTGGTAGAAACCCCGTGTCGAAGGGAACAGGAAATACTTCCCCTTGAAGAGCACCAGCGAGGGATCGGCCATGCTGCGGCAGACCGACGCATCCGAGAAAGGTCCCCGGAACTGGTACGGCAGATTCAACGGATTGCAGATGATGTCTTTCATGGTTCACCTCTGTCGGAAAGATCGGGCGGGCGGCCTTGCCGCCTCGAATCCCCCTACACTGTAGCGTAATCCCGGATCAGTGCCAATTCTTTCTTTTGCGCGGATTCCCTTCCGGAACGCCGTGTCAAAATAAAAACCGGCCTCATCGCTGAGGCCGGGGTTGTGACACGATCCGCGGGTATCCGTTATCGGCGGGCGCGGAAGCAGTCGCTGCAGTACACCGGCTTGTCGGTGCTGGGCTTGAACGGGACCATGGTATCCTTGCCGCATTCCGCGCAGACGGCGGGGAACATCTCACGGTTCACGCCGCGGGTGGCGTTCCGGGTCTGCTTGCGTGCCGCGCGGCAGTCCGGGCAGCGCTGCGGCTCGTTCTCATAGCCCTTCTCACGGAAAAAAGCCTGCTCGTCTTCGGTGAATACAAAGGTGGCTCCACAGTCTTTGCATGTGATCGTCTTGTCCGGCATTCTCTTACCTCTTTCGTTGGTGTGCACGGGCGTCTCCCGGCCGATTCTCGGTGTCGATGATGTTGTTTCCGTTTGCTTCAACCCTCGTACCCATCGGCTGACTGTCGACCGGCCCGGGTCGGGCACCCGCTGGCCGCCTCCGAAAGATCCAGGTTTGGCCTGCTCCGTTCTGTCCCGAAATAAAACGACCCCCGTGACTGAATCGCCTCGGGGGTACGTGGTTGCGGAGGCAGGACTCGAACCTGCGACCTCCGGGTTATGAGCCCGACAAGCTACCAACTGCTCTACTCCGCGATATCAATCCGGCGGTTTGCCCGCCGTGCTCAGACAATATACCACCCGCAAGCAGGAATGTCAAATCACGGATGAGCGCTGCAACCGGCCCGCACGGCACGTGGTTCATATGCGGACCGAGAGCGCAAACACAACCAGAATGCCGATCAGCCCGACCCCCCAGACCAGCATCGTCGGCAGACAGCCCTTGCGCGAAGCCTTGCCGGAGACGACGCCGATCAAAAGCAGCAGAATCAACGTCCCGAGCCAACCGGCCGTACGCAGATTGAGGAGCAGTCCGAAAAACGCCGCCAGCAGGGCGTATACCGCCATCATCCCATAACGTGCAGCCCGGAACCGGACGGGGAAGGCGGCTCGGGGGGCCGGGACGGGTGAATCCCCGGGAACGCCCTCCCCCGCCCCGGTTGCAGGTGTCCTGTTTCGGACGGCGCTCGCGGTGAAGCGGTCTTCCCGCTTTGTTTCTTCCCGGCTGCCGACCGTGCGGAGGCGCCAGCCGTCCGGCCGGATCGCCGACCATAGGCTGTCCAGGAGATCCGCGCGGCGGCGCTCCTGTTCCGCCGGCACCCACACCAGCACGGTATGCCGGTCTTCGCGGACCCCGACCGTGGCCGCGGGTTCCGCCGTACAGAACGGACTCCCGTCGCCCGCGTACACGGTGATGTCGGAATCTTCGTCCATCCGGCAGGAGAACCCGTTGCGGTTCAGCTCGTCGACCATGGACTCGCAGATGTGCTTCCTCATCCGGACCTCGTCATCTGTTTTGCTGGAACACCCGTTTCATCTATTCTACCGGATGCCTGCGGACCTTGGTATGCGCGGTGCAAATCCGTTATCATAGGGATGTGGCGAGGAGATCTCCACGCTGCAAAAACAGTCCCGAGAGGTGCGGACATGTCGAACTCCCCTGCGGTCATTGAGGAAGTCCTCCGTCTGTTCCCCGTGCTGAACCGGCTGCCCGGCAGTATGCGGGATACCATATTCCAGATCGGGCGGGTGGTGGAGCGACCGGCCGGCGACATGCTGATGAGGCAGAACAACCAGTGCATGTTCATGCCGCTGGTGCTGTCCGGCAGTCTGCGTGTCTACAAGGTTTCCTCGACCGGCAGGGAGATCTCCCTCTACCGGACCGGGCCGGGGGAGACTTGCCTGATATCGGTCGCCTGCCACCTGCGCGGCGAGATCTTCCCCGTCAACGTGGAAGTCGAGGAAGACGTACGGATGTTCCAGATTCCCACCGCGGTCTATCAAAGCGTACTGGCAAACCATCCGGACTGGAAGGATTTCATCATCAACACGCTGTATGACCGGCTTCTGGAGTCACTCCAGGTGATCGAGGAGGTCGCATTCTCCCGGGTGGACCACCGGCTGGCGCAATGGCTGCTGGATCAAAGTCACGGCCGGGCAAGCTCCGTATACGCAACCCATGAGGGGATCGCCACCGAACTCGGATCCGCGAGAGAGGTCATCTCGCGCATCCTCGGCCAGTTCCGGGATGCCGGGGCGGTCAATCTGGCCCGCGGACGCATCCGGGTGGAGAATCCGGACTTCCTCCGGTCGATGATCAGCTGAACTCCGCCCTGCGGAGAACGACGGACAACAGAAAGGAGGGCTTCCCGGCGGGAAACCCTCCTTGCGCTTATACGGATCAAGGTTATTTACGGAACGTGCACCCCTGCGCCAGCAGGTATTCTTTGCTGATTGTGAGCGCTTCACGCTGCGGGATCGGCACCACGGGGCCGCCGTCCAGCTCGACGTTGACCATGCCGGTGTAGTTGTTGTCCACCAGGATTTTCAGGATTCCCTTGAGATCGACCACGCCGCGTCCGAGCGGAGTGTAGCAGGCGAAGCCGGAGCTGTCGATCTCGCGTCCGTTCTCGTCGTGCTGCAGCGGTACGCCGTCGTAGTCCTTGAGATGCACATGCTTCATGATCGAGACGAAATCCTTGACGATGACCAGCGGATCGGAACCGCCCTTGTGGATCTGCCCGACATCCGGTCCGAATTTGACGTATTCGGTGTTGACGGAATTCATGAAATCGACCGTCTCTTCAAAGGACTCCACCGGGGTTCCGGTGTGCTGGTGGAAACAGCAGGTCACGCCGTAGTCGGTCATCATTTTCGCATACTCGTTCACAGTGGACACGATGTAGTCCTTGTGGTCGAAATACTTGTAGCCGCGCCGGTCGATGCTGTCTCCGCCCATCGCGACGGTATGGCAGCCCATGTCGCGCAGGATCTCGAGCCAGCTGGTCAGCTTCGCCACCGCTTCGCCCTTCTTGGCCGGATCGATGATGTTGGCGGAAAAGTATGAGGATACAAGCGGGATGTCGTACTTTTCAAAGATATCCAGCCGGTTCTGCTCCTTGAGCGCTTTGAGCGTCCAGCCGAACACCTCGACGCCGCGGTAACCGAGTTCGGAGATCGTCCGGACAGCGGTCTCGACTTCCTGGTCCACCCAGGTGATCGCGGTATGGCCAATTTTCAGGTCGCTGATTTTCATGGTTCCCTCCTGTCGCGTGGCCCCGCTGTGGCGGGGGGTTGTGTCCTTGATGAGGATATCATGCCGCCGGCCCGTTCCGCAAACCTCCCGGATAAAGACACCGTTGCCGCTGTTTCCGGCGGCAACGGTGTCTTTGTTTCCGGGACGGGGGATCAGGCTTGGGTCCGCCAGGAATACTGCGGCTTGTACCCGAAGGTATCCTTGAGCTTCTGGCAGGAGATGAGCTCGTCGTCCGGCTTCATGTCCTTGGCCATGTCGACCAGATCGGGCAGCAGGTTGGCGACATACGTCTTGACGTCGTCGTTGAAGCCGTTGTCGGTCGAGATGTTGAACACGTCGAAATCGACATCCAGATCCTTGGCGATCATCAGCCGGACCGCCTGGGCTATGTCGCGCGCGTCCACAAACTGCCCGGTGGTCCCGATGGGGCCGCCGACATGGTTGGGTTCTTTCCTGTCCGCGATGCTGTAGTTCTGTTGATGCGGACGATACGGATACGAAATACCCATCAGGCGGAGCGCGACGCCCTTCATGTCGTACGCACGGCAATACGCGCGGACCATCTCCTCGCCCATCAGCTTGGAGAGGCTGTACGTGTCTTCCGGACGCTGCGGGTGGTTCTCATCCATGGGGAGGTACTCGGTGACAAACGGCTTGTC
>JAGOFF010000180.1 GCA_017997315.1 Clostridia bacterium | reverse complement strand
CATGATCGCACGGATCGCCTGGGCGCGTTTTCCCTGCTTGCCGATGATCTTGCCCATGTCTTCAGGATCCACATGGACTTCAAGCAGGACGGTGTTGCCCTGGTCGTGGTGATCGATGCGAACCATATCGGGATGGCTGACCAGCGCGGTGACGATCGTCGCCAGCAGATCCTTCATCTCGTTCGCTTCCCTGCTCATTCCAGCGCGCCTGCCTTTTTAAGAAGATCGCGCACCGTATCGGTCGGCTGCGCACCGTTTGCGATCCACTTCTTGGCCTTTTCGATGTCGATCTTCACGTTCGCGGGATCTTCAAGGGGCTGGTAGATGCCGATCTCCTCGATGAAGCGCCCGTCGCGCGGGAACCGTGAATCCGCAACGACTACGCGGTAGTAAGGGGCCTTCTTTGCGCCGATTCTCTTGAGACGGATTTTGACTGCCATGGTTGTTTCCTCCATTTGGTTTATATAGCCAACGGGCGCAAGGCCGGTCAGAACGGAAATCCCATCCTGCCCCGCTTTCGTCCTTTTGACATTCCGGTGAATCGTTTCATGAGGCTCTTGGTATCCTCGAACTGGTTGACCAGCCGGTTGACGTCCTGTACCGTTGTGCCGGACCCGGCGGCGATCCGCTTGCGCCGGCTCGCGTTGAGCAGTCCGGGATTGATCCGTTCTTTGCGGGTCATGGCGCGGATGATGGCCATGCTGCGGTCGATCGCTTTCGGATCGACCTGCGCATTGTCCAGTTTCTTGCCCTTCATGCCCGGAATCATCCCGAGAACGTCCTGGATGGAACCCATCTTGCGGACTTCCTCGAACTGGCTGAGCATGTCCTGCATCGTGAACTGGTTGTTCATGATGTTGTCCATGGTCTGACGGGCACGCTTCTCATCGACGGCTTCGGTCGCCTTTTCGATCAGCGTGAGGACATCCCCCATCCCCAGGATGCGGGAAGCCATGCGGTCGGGATGGAACTCCTCGATATCCGCGACTTTTTCGCCGATACAGGCCAGCTTGATCGGTTTACCGGTCATGCGTACGATCGATAAAGCGGCGCCGCCGCGGGCATCGCCGTCCAGCTTGGTCATGACAAAACCGTCGAGGCCGATCCGCTTGTCGAACGCCAGCGCGATGCCGACGGCTTCCTGACCGATCATGGCGTCCACGACCAGCAGCTTCTCGGTCGGCCGGACCGCTTTGCCGATGTCTTCCAGTTCGTCCATGAGGTCGTCGTCGACCGTCATGCGACCCGCGGTATCGACGATCAGGGTATCGCACAACATGTACCGGGCACGGTCCACGGCCTGCGAAGCGATCGCCGCGGCGTCCCGTTCCTCGGGCCGCGAGAAGCAGGGTACGCCGACCTGCGCCGCGAGGATCTCCAGCTGCCGCGCAGCCGCGGGACGGTGCACATCCACGGAAGCGACCATCGGCTTTTTCCCGCGCTTCTTCAGCATGAGCGCGATCTTGGCGGCAGCCGTGGTCTTGCCGGCCCCCTGCAGTCCGTACAGCATGATGACGGTGAATCCCGACGGGGAAACGGCCAGTTTTCCGGTCGCTCCGCCCAGCATGCCGATCAGTGACTCGTGAACGATCTTGACGACCTGCTGGCCGGGCGTGAGGCTTTCCATGACCTCGGCACCGAGGCATTTCCCGGAGATTTCGGCCACCAGGTCGCGTACCACCTGGTAGTTCACGTCGGCCTCCAGCAAGGCCATGCGGATCTCCCGCATCATATCCTTGATATCCTGTTCCGTAACGCGTGATTTGCCGCGCATGCGCCCGGCGATCGCCGTCAGTTTTGCGGACAGGTTTTCAAATATCGGCATGCTGCCTCCCGTAGATGTTGCCCTAAAGGGTACTGGTCAGAGCGGCAAGAATCTCGCGCGCCTTCGCGTCCCGCCCGCTGTCGAGCGCATCCAGCGCATCGGCGGCCATTTCCTTCTGGGCGATGAAACGGGCGGCGAGCCCCAGTCTGGATTCCAGTTTCTCGAGGGAATCCACCGCGCGCCGGATCCGGTCATGGACCGCCTGCCGGCTGATCCCCTCATTGTCTGCGATTTCGGCCAGACTCATGTCTTCGTCATAGTGCAGTTCCATCGTTTCCCGCGCCCGGTCGGACAACAGCTGTCCGTAAATGTCGAGCAGCATGCACAAACGGGTATGGGAATCCATGGAATCCAACGTTCTGGCCACCCGTATACAATACCCGGGTGCCGTTGATCTGTCAAGCTGTTCGCCTTTACAGCATGGGAAGCGAAGGGATTGCGGTTCCGGTGTCAGGGGGGGCAGGAGGGCAGCAGCGAAAGCACGAAGGCCTCCGTATCGAAGTCGATCAGGTCTTCCACACCCTCGCCCAGTCCGGACAGCAGGATCGGCACCCGGGCTTCGCAGGCGACCGCAACCGCCACACCGCCCTTGGCGTTTCCGTCGAGTTTGGTGATGGCGATGCCGTCCACGCGAGCCGCTTCGGTGAAGGCGCGCGTCTGGAGCACCGCATTCTGCCCGGTCGTCGCGTCGATGACCAGAAGCGTGGTGCAAGCCGCTTCGGGCGCCTCGCGGGAAATGATCCGGCGGATCTTGGACAATTCGTCCATCAGGTTCTGTTTGTTGTGGAGACGTCCGGCGGTGTCGATGATCAGGACATCCGCCTTGCGCGCCTCCGCGGCGCGGATCGAGTCGAAGACGACCGCGGCGGGATCGCCTCCCTCCGTGCCGGCGATCACAGGGGTTCCCGTCCGCTCCCCCCATGCCTGCAGCTGCTCGATGGCGGCGGCGCGGAAGGTGTCCGCCGCCGCCAGAACGGTTTTCAGGCCGTCTTTGCGGAACCGGTGGCACAGCTTGCCCGCGGTGGTCGTCTTGCCGGTTCCGTTGACCCCGACCATCAGCAGGATGTTGAGTTTCCCGGGAACGATTTCGAGGCGCCTCGTCGGACCGAGAATGTCGGTCATCCGCTCGCGGATCGTATTGATCACGGTCTGGGGAGTCGCGTCTCCGGTTTCGCGGATCCGGGCGCGCACCGCGTCGATCATCCCGGCCGCGCATCCCGCGCCGCAATCCGCCTGGACCAGCAGCGCTTCCAGATCTTCGAGCATGTCTTCGTCGAAACGTCCCATGGACGCCGCGATGCGGGTGAACCCGGTTGAAACAAAGTCCCGTGATTTTTTCAGACCTGCACGGAATCGGTCGATCAATCCCATTTTTCTTCCCCGTCAATCCCCCAGCTTCATGGAAAGCACCTTGGAAATGCCCCGCTCCTGCATCGTTACGCCGTAAATCGTTTCGGCGGACTCCATGGTGCCCTTGCGGTGCGTGACCAGGATGAACTGGGATTCTTCCTGGTACTTGCGTACATAATCGGTGAACATGTAGATATTCGCATCATCCAGCGCGGACTCGATCTCGTCAAGCACGCAGAACGGCGTCGGGCGCAGACGCAGGATGGCGAAAAGCAGCGCGATGGCCGTCAGGCTGCGTTCTCCGCCGGACAGCGGCATGAGGTTCTGGAGCTTCTTCCCCGGGGGCTGCGCACGGATCTCTATGCCGCATTCCAGGACGTCGGACTCGTCTTCGAGCACGACCTCGGCGGTCCCGCCGCCGAACAGATCCGCAAAGACAATGCCGAAGTTTTCGTTGATGATCCGGAAGTGTTCCAGAAACAGCGTCTGCATCTCCTCGGTGATCTCCTGGATGATGCCGCTCAGTTTGCCCCTGGCCTCTTCGATGTCGTCCCGCTGCTTCCGCATGAAGGCATGGCGTTCGCTCACGCGGGTGTACTCGTCGATGGACGACAGATTGACGTCGCCGATCTCCTTCATCGCCTTTTTGAGTTCCAGGACGGTCCGCTGCACCTCGGCGGGGTTGTCCACCTCGTGCGGCCAGGATGTCGCCGTGTCATAGGTCAACTCGTACTCTTCCCACAACCGGTTCCGGAACTCGTCAAGCGTCGCCTCGATGCGGCCTTTCCGGGCTTCCGCACGGCCAAGGTCGACCTGCAGCCGTCCGATCTCCGCATTCGCGGCTTCCAGGCGGGCCATGAACGATGCCTTGGCGACCTCGAGCCGTTCCCGCCGCTCGGTCAGCGCAGCGGCGGCATCCTTGAGTACGGCGGTCTCCGTCTCCACTTCCCGGATCCTGGATGCGCGCGAGGCGATCCCCGTCTCCAGACGGGCGATTTCCATCCGTCCGTTCTCGGCGTCCCGTTCGGTGCGGCGGATGCCTGCCCGGAGCGTTTCCATCTCGCCGGTGATGCGCTGGCGCATTTCCCCGGCGGCGTTCAGCGACTCGACGATCGACTGTACGGAGATCCGGAGCCCGGACACGGTTTCACGCAGATCGTCGAGCCGGCCCTGCTCTTCTTTGTTTCGGATCTCGGTCCGGCTGATCTCCTCCCGGATGGCGGCGATCTTCCGCTCGATGTCCTCCGCTTCGCTGTCCATGGTACGGGCTTCCGCAAGGATGCTGTCCCGCTGGACATCGAGTTGTCCGCCTTCGGCACGGAGCATGGCGGCCCGGGCGTTGAGGCGTTCCGCATCGCGCTGCAGCGACTGGCGGCGCGACTCCTCCCGGACGCGTTCGTGCGAAAGGTCGGTCAAAGTCCGGGTGAGCAGCGCGTGCTGCCGGCCGGCCTCCAGCATGTCCTGTTCGGCAAGCCCGCTTTCGCGCTCCATCGCGGTGATCCTGAATGCGATGTCGTCCACATCCCCCTTGAGCCGGTCAATTTCACGGGCGCGTCCCAGCAGCCCGGATGTGCGGTTGCGGGAGTACCCGCCGGTGATGGATCCTCCCGGCATCAGCACCTCGCCGTCCAGCGTGATGATCCGGAACGAGTACCCGAAGGATCGGGCCATCGCAAGCGCGTTGTCCAGCGTGTCGGTCAGGACGATCCGCCCGAGCAGGTTCTCAGCGATCCCCGCGTATTCCGGTCCGGCCGTCACGCGGTCCACCGCCAGCCCCTCGAATCCCGGCATACGCATGGCCTGATCCAAAAGGCCCTTTTCCAGCCTCCTGCCTGTCACCGTGGTGAGGGGCATGAATGTGGCGCGCCCCAGC
>JAGOFF010000179.1 GCA_017997315.1 Clostridia bacterium | reverse complement strand
CGTTCCCGGCCGTCGGTCCAGGCGGACTGGTAGAAGTAGTAGGCGTCCTTGGGGAACGTCGCGGTGTCGATCTGGCCGTAGTAGGAATTCTTGGTGTGGTAGGGGGTCGGTTCCCCGATGTAGTCGAATCCGGTCCACAGGAACTGCCCGGGCGAAAACGGGGTGTCCCGCTCCGCGATCACGCAGTGCTCGGCCGCCTTGGCCCCGTAGCTGACCGGGGAGTTCCCGAGCGAGGAGCACTGCTCGTCGTCATCCGCCAGGATGGACTTGGCGAACGGGAAATGGTACACCCCGCGGCTCTGCACGATCGAGGAGGTTTCGCTCCCGTAGATCACCCAGTCCGGGTGCTCCGCGTGATGCTTCCCGTACAGCCGTTCCGCATAGTTGTAGCCGGCGAGCTTGACGATGTCCGCGCATTTCTGCGCGTTCTCCCACGGCATGTAGTTGGAACCGATCGTGACCGGGGCGTTCCCGCGCGGGTCGTGCTCCCGGACAAGCGCAAGCAGCCGCCGGGTGATCTCCTGCCCCCGCTCGTCCGCGTGGGTGTCGTAGATCTCGTTCCCGATGCTCCACATCAGCAGGCTGGGATGGTTGCGGTCCCGGCGGATCCAGGACGCGACGTCCCGGGCGTGCCACTCCGGAAAGAAGCGCGCGTAGTCATAGGGGGTCTTGGCGCGCTCCCACATGTCGAAAATTTCGGAGAACACGAGCAGCCCCATCTCGTCCGCGAGGTCCATCCACGCCGGGGCGGGCGGATTGTGCGACGTCCGGACCGCGTTGACGCCCATGTCCTTGAGGATCGTGAACCGGCGTCGGAGCGCGGCCGGGTTGAACGCCGCCCCGAGCGCCCCCAGGTCGTGGTGCTCGCACACCCCGTTGAGTTTGATTTTCCGTCCGTTGAGCGCGAGTCCCCGGTCGGGGTCGAATACCAGCTCGCGGAATCCGAGATTCTGCGTGAGCTGTTCCGCGACCCGGCCATCCGGCCCGGTGAGCGCGGTCTCGAGCCGGTAGAGCGCGGGCGTCTCCGGGCTCCAAAGCGCCGGATCGGCCACCCTCAGCGTCTGCCGGTCCACACCGGACCCGGCCGGGAGGTCCGCCGCGTTCGACGCGGCCGTGACGCCGTCCCGAAGGATCGCGTGCGACAGCCGTGAAGCGCCGGCCGCGGCATACTCGGTATCGATGTCGACCCGCCAGATGTTCCCTTCCCGCCGGACGGACACATATGTCCCGTCGGTGGCGATGTGCGTGCCGCCCCGACGCCGGAGCCATACGTCGCGGTAGATCCCCGCGCCGGAGTACCACCGGGAATTCGGCGCCTGGTGCCGCACCCGGACGAGCAGTTCGTTGTCCCCCTCGGCCAGCGCGTCCGTGATGTCATGCTCGAACGAGGTGTACCCGTTTTTCCACTCGCCCGCGGCCCGGCCGTTCACAAACAGCGTCGAATCCATGTAGACCCCGTCGAAGCAGAGCAGGATCCGATCCTCGCCGCGCGTGTGGCGCCAACTCTTCCGGTACCATCCGATCCCGTTTTCATACAGGTTCCGGGTGTCGCGGATCAGCCAGTCGTGCGGGAGGTCGACCGGTTCGAACGCCTCCGCCCCGGGTCGGTCCGTTTCCAGTCCGGTCTTCGCGAAACTCCATCCGTCGTTGAAAAGTGTCTTCGTGTTCATTGCATTCCATCCCCATCGTTGTCCGCAGCCGCCTTTCCGGTCGGCTTCCGGCCCATGAAAACCGCAAAATGCAGATACCTGTATAAACATCCGACATCCCGGAACCCGGCTTCGCGCAGCCAGAGCAGCTGCTCGCCCAGCCCGGCCTCCCGGTCCAGCGCGATGCGTTCACGCCCGGCCCGGATCTCTTCGGGAGTCAGTCCGCTCCGCTCGATCCCGTCGTACCACACCCGCTTGTGCAGCGACTCCAGGTAGGGAGTGTCCCCCTTCACCTGATCCGCGTTCACGAACACCCCTCCGGGATTCAGCAGCCCGAAGCACTTGCGGTAGAGCCGCCTTTTCGCGTCGTCGTCCAGGTGGTGGATGGAAAGCGCGGAGACGACCAGGTCGTAGGTCCGCCCGAAATCGTGCTCCAGATAGTCCGCGACGATGTACTGCATGCCGTCCCGTCCGGCGAACCGCTCCCGCGCCCGGTCGAGCATCTGTCCCGACAGGTCGACCAGCGTGTAGGTCCCTGTGGGGAAACGTTCCGTCAGGAACGCGGTGAGCAGTCCGGTGCCCGCGCCGACGTCGAGCACCGCGGGCGACGGCAGGGGAGTGTCCGCGGCGGTCGCCGCAAGCGCGTAGAAATCGTCGAAGCAAGGGATGAACTTCCGGCGCTGCTCGTCGTACTGCCGGGAGACCTCGTCGAAACGGCGGCGCACTTCGCTCATGGAATCCTCCTTGCGATCTCCAGGATCTCGTCCGTCGTGTCCTGCAGGGTCGCACTCCCGTTATCCAGGACATGCCACCCGGCATCCGGGGCGAGACGGTCATGGAACAACCGGGTCCAATGCTCCGGTGTCGGATGGCGGTGACAGGTGCGCGTCCGGCAGCGCGCCAGGGCGGTCTCGATATCCGGACGCAGCAGGATCCAGACGCACCGGAGATTGCGGGACGCAAACAAGGTCCTGTACCGGTCCGCATCTTCCGGCAGGATCACGTGGGACAGCACAAACCGGTCCCCATACAGGGACAGCAGGTCGATCTCGCGTCCGATCTCCTCGAGAACCACCGGGGAATCCAGGGATACCGTCTCGTTGCCGGGACGGTTCCGGGCGGATTGGAGTACGCCGTCCCCGTCCATCGCCAGATACCCGTGCCGCGCCGCGAGTTCCTCCGCAACCGAGGACTTTCCGCTGCCGCAGGTCCCGTTGAGCACGATCAGGCTCCCGCCCGTACAGGCGTGCCGGACCGCGACCTCCGAGCCACAGGACCGGCAGGTCGGAAATACAGGCAGGATCTGCAGATTCTGCCGCCGGAGCCGTTCACAGCGGACCGATACGTCCTCCCTGCCGAGCGGGCCGCATTCCGGACAAGTCAGGACGCTTTGCACCATCCGCTCTTTCCTCCGGGATCCGGATCACGTCCGGATCAGCACCGCCTCGCACAATCCGATCCCGGTCAGGTGCACCGTCAGTTCCCCGTCCGCCCATTCGAACGGAACGGGCCTGCCCGTCATGAGGCTTTCCGCGGAGGCCGGACATTCCGGCATCGGGACCGCGCAGAACGCGGAGGGGAGGGTCACCGGCGGATAGAAGGAGTTCCCGAAGTGCCCGGTCTGGTTCACGACGTGCAGCAGCGTCGTCCCGGGCACCGCGGTCCGGGTCAGCGTGACTTCCGCCATCGGCGGCAGGTCGGTCCGGACGGGACGGACCCCGAGCCGGTTCTCGAGCAGATCCAGCACAAACATCATGGTATTGGGGTAGCCCTGCCGGTGGAACAGCCGGCCCGGGAACCAGGGTACCGTCAGGCACACCCCCGCCCCGTACCGCATGAGCACCGCGCCCGGATTCTCCCCGGCCGGGAAGCGGGGGTAGCACCGCTCGGGCGGGCCGAACGGCTGGGGCGGAACCATGCGGAGCAGCCGTTCCGCATCATCGTCGTAGGAAGCATAGACATAGTCCCCGTCGATCGCGACCAGCCGGACCCCGTCAAACCGGGTGAACACCCCGCGTTCCGCGTCGTCCAGCCGGAAGTACGCCCCGCGCGCGTCCTGCGGCAAGCCGCGTCCCCGCATGCCGGCGCACGCCAGCGCATGCGCCTTCCGCTCCTCCCCGCCGCCGTCGCGCGAGCCCGTCCGGCCGGTGCAGAGCATGCGCCCGCCCGCCGCGACGAATCCGTCCAGGATTCGCGCCTCCTCGTCCCCGATCTCCGCGAGGTCCGGCAGGATCAGGATGTCGTACTTGCCCAGGTCGATGTGCCGGATCCGGCTCAGGAAGACCACATCGAACAGGTGGTGCCCCTCCGACAGCATCCGGTAGAGTCCGGCGGCTTCCGTGTCCGAACCGAAACCGCCCCAGTGGTCCGGGGTCACCATCGCGGTGCGGGTGATCGAATGGTTGTCGCGGTACAGCGCCGCGTTCTTTTCATGGAACCGGAACACCCGCTCGACCCCGGCATACCCAGAGGTGTCGTCGTGGTTGTCCAGCCGGCCGATCAGGTAGTAGTCCAGCTGGCCGGCATTCGCGAGGTTCTGCCACAGCCGGGTTTCCTGCTGGACCGGAGAAACCGCGACGTGCCGGATCGGGAAGTCCAGGAAATCCACGCTGGTGTTGCTCGAGATGTAGCCGGGGAAAGACGCGCGCGACCACTTCGTGTTTTCCGAGCCGGAATACTGCCAGTGCGGAAGCGGCCGGTCCAGTGCGGTATTGGACTCCTGGCGGATCATGCCGGTATCGAGGGTGTAGACGTCCCGGTTGACCAGCATTTCCGGCCGGAGTTCCCGGATGAACCGGCACACCCGCTCGTTGTGCTCTTCGGTGGTCTCGTGCTGGAAGCGCCGGTACGCGCGATAGACCGGATCCCCCATGTCCGCCTTGAGGGGCAGCTCTTTCCCGTACCGCTCCCGGAACAGCGTGCGGCAGGCCTCGCAGTGGCAGATCCCGTGATACTTGTACGCGTAGTCGCGGACCTGGTACCCGCCCATATTGAAAAAGATCCCGTCGAAATCGAGCGTGGTGATGCATTCCCGGATGATCTCCAGCGCATATTCGCGCTGGTATCCCCCGTTGACGCAGGCGTGCACGTCGCCCTCGAAGTCCACGATGTCCCCCGTCGCCGTGCGGTAGGCCCATTCGGGATGAGCCTCGTACACCTCGCGCCGGATCTTGGAAAAATCGGTCCGGGCGAGCACGCGGATCCCCTCCCGTCGGCAGGTCCGGATCAGGGTCTCCAGGCTGTCGCCGGTGAGGAACGGGCTTTGGTAATGGTATTTCAGTTTCGTCGGGTAGCTCGCGATGATTCCCGCGGCGTTGATCAGGACGACCGTGGCGGAGAACCGCTTGAGTTCGCTTACGTACCGCTCGGCGTCGATATCCGCCATGTCGGTCTCGCGCAGGTTGGTCTGGATCATCCGCC
>JAGOFF010000178.1 GCA_017997315.1 Clostridia bacterium | reverse complement strand
CTATTCAAGGAGCGAATATAACATGGAAAATCTATCCGGACGCCGCCGCTTTCCTGTAACCGTCAATGATCGCGAAGTTCTCGTCTATGAAGGGTTGACCATCCTCCAGGCCTTGCTCCAGGAAGACATCCCCATCCCGCACCTGTGCCACGACATCCGTCTGGACCGTTCATACGGCAACTGCGGATTGTGTGTCGTCACGCTGTGCGGAGAAGGTCTGGCGGAACGGGACGTCAAGTCCTGCCAGACTCCGGTCCGCGAGGGAATGGTCATCCACACCGCAACCCCGCGTCTGGAACATTACCGCAAGATCCGCCTGGAACAGCTTCTGTCCGACCACAACGCGGACTGTGTCGCGCCCTGCGTGACCACATGTCCCGCCAACATCGACATCCAGGGCTTTCTCCGTCAGGTAGGCAACGGGAACCACGAGGCCGCGGTCCGTGTCATCAAGGAACACAATCCGTTTCCGAGCGTCTGCGGACGGGTCTGTCCCCATCCCTGCGAGGCGGCCTGCCGCCGCAATCTTGTGGACGAGCCCGTTGCGATCAATGCGGTCAAGCGGTTCGCCGCGGACTGGGACCTGGCGAGGGAGACTCCTTGGATTCCCCGGTGCGCCCCGTCCACGGGACGGCGGATCGCGGTCGTCGGAGCCGGACCGTCCGGACTTACCGCCGCCTACTACAGCGCAATCCTCGGCCATGAGGTCACGGTGTTCGACCGGCAGCCCGAACCGGGCGGGATGATGCGGTACGGCATCCCCGCCTATCGGCTGCCCAAGGAAGCACTGGACCGGGAAATCCGGAGCATCCGGGAGACCGGGGTGCGGATCGTTACCGGAAAGGCGCTCGGAACCCATTTGCGTCTCGAAGACCTCCGGCACGATTTTGACGTGGTCTACCTGGCGATCGGATCCTGGCAACCGACCCCGCTCCAGATCGAGGGGGAGAACCTGGACGGAGTATGGCAGGGAATCCGGTACCTCGAGCAGGAAGCAAAAGGGATGGACACCTGCACCGGATGCGACGTCGTGGTCGTGGGTGGCGGCAATACCGCGGTCGACTGCGCGCGTACCGCACTGCGCAAAGGGGCCCGCACCGTACAGCTGGTCTACCGTCGTACCCGGGACGAAATGCCTGCCGAACCGCAGGAGATCGAGGAAGCGGAACGCGAAGGGGTCCAGCTGCAATTCTTGATGGCGCCGTCGCGCATCGTGACCGAGAACGGCCGCAAGGTGCTGCACTGCATGCGGATGACGCTCGGTCCCGAGGACCGGTCCGGGCGCCGTCGTCCGGTTCCGGTCGAGGGAAGCGATGTTCCGCTGGCGGCGGATACGATCATCGGAGCGATCGGCCAGAGCACCAACACCCAGTTTTTGTACCACGATCTGCCGGTCCGGCTCAACAAGTGGGGCGACATCGAGATCGACGGCCGGACCGCCCAAACATCCGAATCCAACGTGTTCGCGGGTGGCGACTGCGTGACCGGCCCCTCGACCGTCATCCAGGCGGTGGCGGCCGGGCGGCATGCCGCGGAGGCGATGGACTGCTATCTGCGGTTGGGCTATGTGCGTACGGGGCACGAAGACTATAGCTGCAGCCGAGGCTCCCTCGAGGATCTGCCCCGCTGGGCGTTCGAGGAGATGCCCCGTCTGGCGCGCGCCAGACAGCCGCAGCTGTCGCCGGACCGCCGCGTATCCGGATTCGACGAGGTGGAGCGGGCACTCCCGGAGGACGAAGCCCGGAGGGAGGCGCGGCGCTGCCTGCGCTGCGGCTGCACCGAACGGTACGACTGCGCCCTGCGGAAGGAAGCGACCGCTCACGGGATCGAGTTCGTCAAGCCTGTGCATGAGCGCCCGTATTTTCCGGTCATCGACGACCACCCGTACATCATGCGCGATCCCAACAAGTGCATTTCCTGCGGCCGCTGCATCGCGGCCTGCGCGGAGATCGAGGGCCCGGACGTCCTGGCCTTCTACATGAAGGACGGCCGGCAGCTGGTCGGCACCCGGGACGGCCGGCAACTGCAGGAAACCGATTGCGTCAGTTGCGGACAGTGCGTCAACGCCTGTCCCTGCGGGGCGCTGGACTACCGCCGCGAACGCGGAAAAGTGTTCCGCGCGATCCACGACCCGGCCAAGACGGTGGTCGCGTTCGTCGCTCCCGCCGTCCGCAGCGTGGTGTCCTCGCATTTCGGCATTCCGTTCGACCAGGCTTCCGGATTCATGGCCGGACTGTTGAAAAAGCTCGGTTTCGACCGGGTGTTCGACTTCGCATTTGCGGCCGACCTGACCGTGGTGGAGGAAACCACCGAATTCCTGACCCGTATCGCCGCGGCAAAAGAACAGGAAGCGGACAGCGGCAACCGGGTCAAGTCGCTTGAGATAGGGAGTCAGGGAAAAGCATCTGAGATAATTGAGGGCGAAACTCTCAGGGGGAACGCGCATGAGATAAGTAGTGGCGGAGTTTCGCCCGAGGGCGAAACTCCCAGGGGCAAAGCGCTAGGCAGCGCTTTGCCCCAGTTTACCAGCTGCTGTCCGGGCTGGGTGAACTTCGTCGAACGCCGTTATCCCGCTCTCATTCCGCATCTGTCCAGCTGCAAGTCCCCGCAGATGATGATGGGGTCGGTGGTCAAGAACCATTTCGGACGGATGGCCGGGATTTCCCGGGAAGACCTGTATGTCGTATCCATTGTTCCGTGCATGGCCAAGAAGTCCGAAGCCGCCCGGCCGGAATTCGCTCCGGAGGGCGTGCGGGATGTGGATGCGGTGCTGACTTCCTCGGAAATGCTGGAGATGGTGCGGTTGGCCATGATCGATACCGACACGGTCGAACCGGCGCTCTTCGATGAACCGTACCGGCATGTCTCGGGCGCGGGAATCCTGTTCGGCGCTTCCGGCGGCGTTGCCGAGGCCGCTCTCCGCATGGCGGTGGAGCGGCTGACCGGAGAGGTTCGCGGGGATGGACTGGAATTCGCGGAGATCCGGGGATTCGAGGGGGTCAAGGAAGCGGCCGTCGAAGCGGGCGGCAGCCTGATCCGTGTCGCCGTGATCAGCGGGCTGCGGAACGCGGAGCCGATCGTGCGCAGAATCCTCGACGGGGAAGACGTCGGATATGATCTCATCGAGGTGATGGCCTGCCCCGGCGGATGTATCTGCGGCGCCGGACATCCGGTGCCGGAGAAGGCGGGGGACATGGATCGCCGGCAGCGCGTGCTGGTCGACATCGACCGGACGTCGACCTTGCGCAGGTCACAGGAGAATCCGGATATCCTCCGGCTGTACCGGGAGTTCATCGGAGAGCCCAACTCCCCGATCGCCCATCGGCTGCTGCACACCGCATACAAGCCCGCACGGGCCGGAAACGCGGCGGTTCCCGTCCGCCGGAGCGATTCCGCGTTCCTGTCCAGCGAACTGACGATCTGCGTATGCGATTCCTGCTCCCGCCACGGGGCGGATGAACTTTTCCACAGCCTCACGCGGCTGGTCACGAGCCTGAAAATGGACTCATACATGCGCATACGGACCATCCGCCTGCGGGAGGACCATCCGGAAGGCATCCACATCACCCTCGACGGCCGCCGGATTCCTGAATCCCTGATCGGTGACGTGTTCCGCAGCCTGGCGGGGGATGCGGGACAAGCCCTCCACCGGTACGAAGACGACGATCCGTCCTGAACGGTCCGACTGAAAGCAAAAACCGGCCGCCCGCGATGTTTCAGCGGGCGGCCGGTCTGCATCTGCAGGGATATGGGTTACTGGACCTGGAACTCCACTTTACGGACCGCTTTGCCTGTCAGTTCCGTACTCAGCGCATCCGGCTGCGAACCGCCGACAAAGAGCTCGAACCGGCCGGCATGGCCGACCCGGCGCCCGTCCTCCAGCACGATCTGCAGCGAGGCCGGATCGATCGGGCACTCGACCTGCTTGGTTTCGCCGGGTTCGAGCGTGACGCGCTTGAATCCGCACAGCTGGAAGTTCGGGACGCGTACCGGAGCGTCCGTGATCCGTACGTAGACCTGGACGATCTCGTCACCGGTTTTCTTGCCGGTGTTCGTGACCTTGACCTTGACCCCCAGTCCTTGCCCGATGCCGACTTTACGGGAGGTCGTTTTCGGCGTGTCGTACTCGAATGTGGTGTACGACAATCCGTATCCGAAGGGATACAGCGGCTTTTCATGAAGGAAACGGTAGGTCCGGTTCTCCATCGAGTAATCCGTGAAGTCCGGGATCGTATTCGTGTTGGAGTAGAACGTGACCGGGAGGCGACCGGAGGGGCTGAAATCCCCGCGGAGCAGGTCGCCGATCGCGCGGCCGCCCTCCGCGCCGGGATAGAACGCCTGCACGATGGCGTCGGCCTTGTCGTTTCCGTCCAGCAGGTCGATGGAACTGCCCGCGACGTTCACGATGATCACCGGTTTCCCGAGTTCGTTGGCTTTGTCGCAGGCGATCGAGATGAGATGCCGCTGCGGAGAGGGAAGGAGCAGATCCTTCTTGTCGCCGGAGGCATACGCGTTGCCCGCGTCGCCTTCTTCGCCTTCGAGGAATTCGTCCAGCCCGACGGCCAGCACGACGGCGTCCGCCATCCCGATCAGCTGGACGACCTCCGCGTCACGGTCCCGGATCTGGCCGAGGGGCTGTACCTTGTCCTTGTAAATGTGGCAGCCTTCGGAATAGAGCACCCTCGCTTTGGGGAACGCTTCCGCGACTCCCTCGAGGATGGTGTGCCACCGGCCGGCGGTTCCGTGGTAGTTGCCCTTGAGCGCGCCCTGGGAGTCCGCGTTGGGTCCGATCACCGCGATGGTGCGGGTCTTCCGGACGGACAACGGGAGGGTCCGGTTGCGGTTTTTCAGGAGGACGAGGCTCTTGGCGGACACTTCGTAGTTGAAGGCGCGGTGTTCCGGACTGTCGACTTCGTCATAAGGGATGTTGTCGAACGGAACGTTCTTGTCAAAGAAACCGAGCCGCATCTGGATGGTCATAAGGTTGGTCGCCGCGGTCCGGAGGTCATCCTCGTTCAGCGCGCCCTCATTGAAGGCCTCCATGATGTGGCCGTACAGGTTTCCGCAGTTGAGATC
>JAGOFF010000177.1 GCA_017997315.1 Clostridia bacterium | reverse complement strand
GTCATGGACCGGGCCTCGCTGGCCGGCTGGGTGGACTACGCCCGCGCCAACCGTTCGGTGATCCTGTACGATGCGGCATACGAAGCCTACATCGCGACACCCGGGATCCCGCGCAGCATCTATGAGATTCCCGGTGCGCGCGAATGCGCGATCGAGTTCCGCAGCTTCTCCAAAACCGCGGGCTTTACCGGCGTACGGTGCGCCTATACGGTCGTCCCCCGGTCGCTGGTACTCGACGGGGCGTCGCTGCACGCGCTGTGGAGCCGCCGGATGTCCACACGGTTCAACGGGGTTTCCTATGTCACGCAGCGCGCCGCGGAGGCGGTCTTTACGCCGGAGGGACGGACGCAGACCCGGGCGGTGGTCGCGGACTACATGGACAACGCGCGGATCATCCGCGACGGACTGTCCGCCGCCGGCCTGACGTTCCACGGTGGAGTGGACGCCCCGTACATCTGGATGAAAACCCCTGGAGGGATGCCTTCATGGACATTCTTCGACCGGCTCCTGGAGCGCGCGGGCGTCGTGGGCACACCGGGCGCGGGATTCGGTCTGCTGGGGGAAGGGTTCTTCCGGCTCACCGCGTTCGCGTCCCGTGCAGACACGGTCGAGGCGGTCGCCCGGATCCGGGACGCGTTCGGGCGGAGCGACGGCGCGGGCGGATGACAACGGCGTGCAGAGGCGCGTTTTCCCTGCAGCACGACGGATAGAGGCACTTGGATCCGGCCGGACGCGGTTTGCCGCGGATTCGGTCGGATCCTGCTTTTCCGCACCGGCCCCGGCTAGTATAATAAGGAATCAAATCCCGACCTGCCGGCCCGAATCGGACGGCATCCACGCAAGGAGGCACCATGGCAGGAACCATCCGGGAGTCCGTTCTCGTCCTGGATTTCGGCGGCCAGTACAACCAGCTCATCGCCCGCCGGGTCCGCGAACTCCATGTATACAGCGAGGTCCTGCCGCACGACACTCCGCTGGACCGGATCCGCGAGGGCGGGTACCGGGGCATCATTTTCACGGGGGGGCCGGCCAGTGTCAACGAGCCGGGCGCTCCGGACTGCGACAAGGGCGTCTACGGCCTGGGCATCCCGATCCTGGGCATCTGCTACGGAGCCCAGCTGATCGCCCGGCATTTCGGCGGGCGCGTCTTCTCCCCGGAAAAACGCGAGTACGGCAACACCGTTGTGCGCCCGGATCCTTCGTCCCGGCTGTTCGGCGGGATCTCCCCCGAGACGGTCGCATGGATGAGCCATACCGACCAGATCGGCACCCTGCCGCCCGGATTTTCCGCTACCGCGTCCACGGACACCTGTCCGGTCGCGGCGATGGAGAACCCGACCGCCGGCGTCTATGCGGTACAGTTCCACCCCGAGGTGTCCCATACGCGCGAAGGGCAGGCGATCCTCGCCAACTTCGTGCACGGAATCTGCGGATGCGGCGGCGGTTGGACCATGAAAGCGTTTGTCGACGAGTCCATCGGCGCCCTGCGTGCCCGTATCGGGGACCGGCAGGTCCTGTGCGGGTTGTCCGGCGGGGTCGACTCCGCCGTGACCGCGGTGCTGGTGCACCGGGCGGTCGGAGACCGTCTGACCTGTATTTTCGTCGATCACGGACTGCTGCGCAAAGGCGAGGGGGACCTCATTGAAAAGGTCTTCAGCGAGACGTTCAACATCCGCCTGATCCGCGTCAACGCGCAGGAGCGTTTCCTTACCCGGCTGGCGGGCGTCGCGGATCCTGAAACCAAACGCAAGATCATCGGGGAGGAGTTTGTCCGGGTGTTCGAGGAGGAAGCCCGCAAGCTCGGTTCGGTCGATCTGCTCGCGCAGGGCACGATCTATCCCGATGTCATCGAAAGCGGCGGAGGCAAGGCCGCGACAATCAAGAGCCACCACAACGTGGGAGGGCTCCCCAGGGACATCCTGTTCACCGGCGTCGTCGAACCGCTCCGGGACCTGTTCAAGGACGAAGTCCGGCAAGCGGGACTCGAGCTGGGCATCCCCCGCGCGATGGTCATGCGCCAGCCGTTCCCCGGCCCGGGACTCGCGGTCCGCATCCTGGGCGAGATCACGACGGACAAGCTGGAGATCCTGCGCGAGGCGGACGCCATCTTCACCGGCGAACTGGAGGCATGCGGGCTCGGGGAGACAATCAGCCAGTATTTCGCGGTGCTGACCGGACTCCAGAGCGTGGGGGTCATGGGGGACGCACGCACCTACGACTATACAATCGCGCTCCGGGCGGTGACGACCAGCGACTTCATGACCGCGGAGTGGGTGCCGATCCCGTACGACGTGCTTGCCCGCATTTCAAACCGGATCGTCAACGAGACCCCCCGGGTCAACCGGGTGGTGTACGACATCACAACGAAACCCCCGGCCACGATCGAGTGGGAATAGAAGCAGGAAACCGGCAGTACCCAAGGAGGTAAACATGACGCAGGACATGATACTGGTCGCCGATCTCGGCAGTGATCAAAACGCGTACCTCGCCCGTGACATTCGGGCTCTCGGCGTCTACAGCGAGATCGTGCCGCACGACATCACCGCGCAGGAACTCGCGGAGTTGCCGAACGTGAAGGGCGTCATCCTGAACGGCGGCGTGAACCGGATTGTGGACGGGATCGGGATCGACGCTTCCGACGCCCTGTACCGGTGCGGTTCTCCCGTTCTGGCCGTCGACCATAAAGGCGCCAGGCCCTGGCCGGCGGACGATGCGGAGCGCCGGGCGAAGCTCGGCGACTTCGTGCTCGGGACCTGCGGGGCGGAAAGGAACTGGAACACCCGCAACTACATCGACGACCAGATCGAACGCCTCCGGCGCCAGATCGGCGACGGCCGGGTCCTGTTGGCCCTGTCCGGCGGAGTGGACAGCTCGGTCGTCGCGGCGCTGCTCATCCGTGCGGTCGGCGACCGGCTCACCTGTGTGCACGTGAACCACGGACTTCTCCGCAAAGGGGAGCCGGAGCAGGTGGTCAAGGTGTTTCGGGAGGAGATGGGCGCCCGGCTCATCTACGTCGACGCCATCGACCGCTTCCTCGACAAACTCGCCGGCGTGTCCGATCCGGAGCGCAAGCGCAAGATCATCGGCGCCGAATTCATCCGGGTGTTCGAGGAGGAAGCCGGAAAACTCGAAGGCATCCGATTCCTCGGGCAGGGCACCATTTACCCCGACATCATCGAGAGCGGCACCAAGACCGTCAAGAGCATCAAGAGCCACCACAATGTGGGAGGGCTCCCGGAGGACCTCCGTTTTGAGTTGGTGGAACCGATCCGGATGCTGTTTAAAGACGAAGTCCGCGCCGTCGGCTCCGCCCTCGGCCTGCCCGCCGGCATGGTGGAACGGCAGCCGTTCCCCGGGCCCGGCTTGGGGGTCCGCTGTGTCGGCGCCATTACCCGGGACCGTCTCGAGGCGGTCCGTGAGTCGGATGCCATCCTGCGGGAGGAGTTCGAAAACTTCGGACTCGCGGGCAAAGTCTGGCAGTACTTCACCGTGATCCCGGATTTCCGCTCCACCGGCGTGCGGGACAATGCCCGCAGCTTCGAGTGGCCGGTGGTGGTCCGCGCCGTCAACACCGTGGATGCGATGACCGCGGAGGTCGAGGAACTTCCATGGCCGCTGATGCGCCGTCTGGCGGAGCGCATTCCCCGGGAGGTGAAGGGGGTCAACCGGGTCCTTTACGACCTCACCCCGAAACCGACCGGAACCATCGAATGGGAATAATTAACGAATCCCCAAAAGCCTTGAAATCTCAGGACTTTTGGGGCTTGTTTTCTCCATTTGATAGCAAAATGATAGCAGAAGCCATTTTCCGATTTACTCTGTTTACTCCCGTATATCAGGTGGTTTGCAGGTAAACGGCCTTATTCTATAAAACGGTCTTGCTGACTTTTGAAAAGTTGGCAAGACCATTTTTGTGTGTATGGAAAAGGCGCTTATTCTTTCTCTTTCGGGGCGTCTACGATGTAATTGCTCAATTCCTGAGATGGAACCTTTGCCCACCGTTGCGTGGTGTCAAATTGGGGATAGTTGTACCGCCATTGGTCGTATTCCTCTTTGGAGATTTCTCCGGCCTTGAGTTTTGCGGCCTGCCCTTGCCAAGCTGTGAGCATATCCAGCATACCAACATAGGTCATGCCTCTGGATTTGTCCAGCCGCAAGCAGATTTCGCCGTCAATCTCCCCGACTTGTAGGCCGCGCAAATCCTCAAGCGTAAACAGGGTGTGCATCAGGCCAATATCGGTGTCGATGTCGGGAACAGCCAACGCCTGTGGGCATACGTCCAAGATATTCGCAAGGTCAGCAGTCATGTTTTCCTTCGGCGAGCGAGCGCCGGATTCGTATTGCGCCATGCGAACATCAGCCGTCTTTTCTGTGAAGCCGATGGCCATGCCCAAGTATTTCTGCGTCATGCCGCGCAGATTTCGGATAAACCTGATTCTTTCACCGATTGCCATAGCATCGTCCCCTGTCCGTAGTAAATTGACTTCTGGCATGAGTATAGCATATACGTTTAAGGATGGCAAGAAAAACTTAAATAAAAAAGTTAAATATTTTCTTGAAAACCACTTGACTTAACGGAATTGAGTTAGTATAATGGGGATGACTTAAATAAATATAGTTAAGTCAAAACCGAATAACCGTCGCGCGCCACGGTAATGGCGCGTCCGCCCGGGCGAATCGGAAGGCGGCCAGAAAGTATTCCGACACTAAAGAATTATTATGCCTAAACGGGTTAAAAAGGAGGTTGTTCAATGGCAGGGCAAATGTTTTTACGAGTTGAGGAAGTAGCAAAGGAATTGGATATTTCCATACCTTATGCCTACAAGCTCATCCGTTCCATGAACGCAGAACTGAAAAAGACCGGCTGCATCACTATCTCTGGCCGGATCGACAGAAAGTTCTTCTATGAGAAGTTTTATGGAACCCGCGACCAGAACGAAAGGAGAATTTGATGGCAGCTTTCAAGAATTACGACAACGGCACATGGTACGTGCAATTCCGCTACACCGATTGGCGGGGCGAGCGACAGCAGAGTCAAGTCCAGAATGTTGGTGTAAATTCCTTCCGGTCATGGGTCTTCAAGACACAATGTGAAGGTGCTTCGGCCGATCTTCCTTCGCCTTCTTCCTGGCCGCGTCCCGTTCGTCGTAATACTTGTC
>JAGOFF010000176.1 GCA_017997315.1 Clostridia bacterium | reverse complement strand
TCCGGATCGGGCGGGTGATGTGCCGGTCGACCAGAAGGACGCTGCACAAAGCCACTATCAGCAGGATGGCAGCGCTGGTAAGCAAGCGGAAGGACACCATATCGAGGGACATGCGTTCGATGATGCGCGTCGGCACATAGGCCACGAGTGTTCCGCCCAGATAACTCAGCGGAGAGGTCAATCGGTACATCCCGTCGCTTTTCGACATCCGGATGTCCCCGTAAACCGTTTCGGAAGCGTAGTCCGCGTCGTCCGAGAGAACCGTGTTGAGGCGATTCGTGTCCTGGGACACAATGATCACGCCCCGCGCATCCACTGCCTCCATACGGCCGCCGAACGTCAGTTCCGCTTCCGACATCTCCTCGGAGAGACGGTTCAGCGTGACATCCATGCCCACTGCGCCAAAAGCCTGCCCATCCGGTCCGAGGAGGGCGACGGCGCAGGCGATGTTGATATCGGCGCTGGAAATGGAAGGGTATGCGTCGACGAGGGCCGGCTCGCCCTCCGTCTGGATGGCCGCAAGGTACCACGGCCGCTCGCGCGGATCGTAGCGCGTCGGAGCCGCCCGCGGATGCGAGCGGACAAATGAACCGTTCGCACGCCCCATATAAACGGAATTCACATAGGGATGACAGACAACATACGTATGGAACAGTTCGATAATGGCCAGCTCGGTTTCATTGTAGTTGTATTGGAACGTTTTCTCGTCCGCGTTGAGAAACGACGTGAATCCTGCATCGTCCCTCGTGCGCACGGTTTTATTGGCTGCGAGTGTTTCCAGGTCGGACCGGATATCCTCGAACAACGCCTCAACGTGGTACGACACGCTCCGGAAATGCTCCTTGTACCGCTCGATCATCGTATCCTGAAGTCCGGCGCGTGTGGAAAGGAAGGTCAGTACGGAAACCGCCAGAATGCTGATCAGATACAGGATGGCGATGCCGATGATCACTTTTCGGAACATACGGTCCCTCGATCAAGCCGAACCGCTGGTGACAAAAAAGAAGATTTATAGTCCTATTGTATAACAATTTACGCACATTTGATCATCACTGCCGTCCATTTGCACTTTCGCACGCAAAGGAGGCCGCCTTTCTCAAGGCGGCCTCCTGCACGGGACGGAATACGGGACGTTCCAGGTTCAGGCGAAGGGATTCTCGCTGGGGTAGAGCACACCCTTGGGCTGGTTGTACCCGATATCCTGGACTCCGAGGAACGTGAAGATCGAAAACAGCGCCTTGCCGACCTTGGCGAACGCGAGCGCGCCGTGGTGGGGGTAGCGCTTCTGCACCAGCACGTGCCGGTAGAACCGCCCCATCTCGGGGATCGCGACGATGCCGATGCCGCCGAACGAACGGGTCGGGACATCCAGGACCTCGCCCTCCGCGATGTACGCGGTGAGTTTGCCCTCCGCGTTGCCCTGCAGCCGGTAGAACGTGACGTCGGACGGAGCCATGTCGCCCTCGAGCGTGCCGCGGGTGAAGTCCGGTTCGCCGCTGTTTTCCATCAGGCGGTTCATGATGAGCTGATACTTGATGCCGCCTTTTTTGAGCTTGCAGATCGGGGTGTTGCCGCAGTGGAAGCCCATGAACATGTCACGCAGCGTGTACTGCGGGTATTTGGACTGGATGTCTTCCTTGAAGATGTCGGACGGGACGGTGTTGTTGATGTCAAGCAGTGTGACCGCGTCTTCGGTGACGCAGGCTCCGATATATTCGGACAGCGCGCCGTAGATGTCGACCTCGCAGCTCACCGGGATCCCGCGGGAAGCCAACCGGGAGTTGACGTAGCAGGGCATGAAGGAGAATTCCTTGGGGAACGCGGGCCAGCACTTGTTGGCGAACACGAAGTACTCACGCGAGCCCTTGTTGGCATCGGCCCAGTCCAGCAGCGTGATCTCGTGCTGCGCCATGCGGGGCAGCAGCTCGGGATACCGGTTGCCGTCGAGTCCGAGTTCCGCCGCCATCTCGGCCACGATGCCCGGGATGCGGGCGTCGCCGGCGTGCTCGCGGTACGAGGCCAGCAGGTCGAGCTCGGAGTTTTCCTGGATCTCGACCCCCAGGTCGTACAGCGGCTGGATCGGGGCGTTGCAGGCGAAGAAGTCCTGCGGGCGCGGGCCGAAGGAGAAGATCTTGAGCCTGGACAGTCCGATGAGGGTGCGGGCGACCGGGATGAATTCCGCGATCATGGCCGCGACCTCGGTCGAGGTGCCGACCGGGTACTCCGGAATGAACGCCCGGATGCGGCGCAGTCCGAGGTTGTACGAGCAGTTGAGCATGCCGCAGTAGGCGTCGCCGCGCTCGTTGAACAGATCCTTGCCGTTCTCCTCGGCGGCCGCGATGCACATCGTCGGGCCGGCGAAGCGCTGCGCGAGGATGGTCTCCGGGGCTTCGGGGCCGAAGTTGCCGAGGAAGACGACCAGTGCGTTGCAGCCCGCGGCGTTCACGTCGGCGAGCGCGCGGACGGCGTCGTTCTCATTCTCGACCGTGACGGGGCAGACGTGGATGTCGCCGCCCGCGCGGACGTACGCTTCGGCGACGGCCTTGCGGCGGGCCTCGGACAGGGCGATCGGGAAGCAGTCGCGGCTGACCGCGATCATGCCGATCTTGACATTCGGGATGTTGGACATGGCCATGGGGGTGATCTCCTCTCTGATTATGGGCTCAAACGGCGGATCAGAAGCTCCACCGGAGGGCATCGTACATCTTGACGTACTTGGCGTAGGCCTTCCCGTAAGCGGGGACGTTCTCCGGACAGGGCGCGGTCTCGCTTTCGGGCTTGATCAGCGGCACGGTGTCCGCGAGGGAATCCCAGACGCCTCCCGTGACGCCCGCGACCAGCGCGGCGCCGAAGGATCCGCCCTCGGCGCTGCCGTAGACGGTGCGGACCGGGAGGTTGAACACGTCGGCGAAGATCTGGCGCCAGACCGGGCTGACCGCCCCGCCGCCCGCCAGGATGACCTCGCCGTGCTCGACCAGTCCCGGATTGACGCCGGTGATCAGGTCATAGACCTGGCGCAGCGAGAACGCGACGCCCTCCATGACCGCACGGGCGAAATGCCCGAATTCGTGGATCGAGGTGATCCCGAGGAACGCGCCGCGCGCGTCGGGGTCGTTGACCGGGCAGCGCTCGCCGGTGAGGTACGGCAGGAAGATCAGCCCCTCGGCACCGGGGGCGGTCGCCTTGGCGGCCTGGTCGAGGAGATAGAACGCGCTCTTGCCGAGCGCCTTGGCCTGCTCCATCTCATGCTTGGCGAACGTGTTGCGGAACCACTGGTAGGATCCGGCGGCCGCGAGGGTGACGCCCATCGCATGCCAGGTGCCGGGCGCGTTGTTGCAGCTCACCTGCAGCTTGCCGCCAGGATTTTCCATGAATCCGGGGAGTCCCATCGCGACCACGCCGGACGTCCCGAGCGTGACCCCGATGCGGCCGGGCTTGATCAGTCCGAGCCCGGTGGTCGAGATGACCGCGTCTCCGCCGCCGCCCGAGATGACCGTGCCCGAGGGCAGCCCGGTGAATGCGGAGGCCTCGGGGGTGACGCGTCCCGCTTCGGCGGTGGACTCGACCACCGGCGCGAACAGCGCGGGATCGATGTCCAGGATTTTCAGCAGCGCGGTGCTCCAGCTCCGGGTGCGGACATCAAAGAAGCCGGTGCCGGAGGCGTCGGACACTTCGGTGATCTTCTCGCCGGAGAGACGGAACCGTATGTAGTCCTTGGGATTGATGATGCGGACGGTCCGGGCGTAGTTTTCCGGCTCGTTCTCCTTCATCCAGAGGATCTTGCCGCCGGTGAAGCCGGTGAGCATCTGGTTGTTGGTGTAGGACAGCAGCCCATCGAGTCCGCCCGCGGCGGCGGTGATCTCCTCGCACTGCCTGCCGGTGCGCTGGTCGTTCCAGAGGATCGCACGGCGCACGACCTTGTCGTTGCGGTCCAGCGCGACCATGCCGTGCATCTGGCCGGACAGTCCGACCGCGGCGACCGGACGGCCGGCGAGTTGCCGGGTGACCTGCCGGAGGCACTTGGCCGTAGCCTGCCACCAGTCTTCCGGGTCCTGCTCGGTCCAGCCGGCCTGCGGGGTGTACAGGGGATACTCCTCGATCACTGATGCCAGGATGGCTGCCTGGTCGTCGATGGCGAGCACTTTGACCCCGGAGGTGCCGACGTCGATGCCGATGATACAACGTTCTGCCATGATGGGTTCCTCGCTTTTTCCGTAATAAGAGATGGATCGGAGACAAGAAACGGCCGCGCGACGGCGCGGAAACTTGCGTCTACCAGTGTACCCCAGCGGAGCGGTTTCTGTAAACGCGAAAAGGCGTGCGTAGCGGCCGGAGAGCCGGCGGAGCATAATGGGAGGAAACAGGCACACCGCATCGTGACAGGAGGGCATTCCCATGACGAAATCCGGAAAAACCGCTCCCGCGGACTTCCCTGTCGATATGACCGTCCGGCAGGTCCGCCCGCGGACCCTGATGGTGGACGAGATCACCTTCGCGCAGGTGCCGTTCTTCGACGGCATGTCCCTGCGGCCGTTGAAAATGAACCTGATGTACCGGAGGCGGAAGCCCGGCGTGCGCATGCCCGTGCTGCTGTTCCTGTGCGGGGGAGCCTGGCTGCAGATGGACAAGGATCTGTGGATCCCGGAGCTGGTCTCGTTCACCCGGCGCGGATTCGCAGTCGCCTGCGCGGAGTATCGCACATCCGGCGTCGCGGAGTGGCCGGCGCAGCTCGAGGACGTAAAAGCCGCGATCCGCTGGCTGCGCGCCCATCCGGATTCGGAGTGCTGGAGCCTCGACACCTCCGCCATCGCGGTCATGGGCGAATCCGCCGGCGGGCATCTGGCCGTGATGGCCGGCGCGACCGGCGGGACCCGGGAGTTCGACACCGGGGACTGGCTGGAGCAGGACAGCCGCGTGCAGGCGGTCGTGGACTACTACGGCCCGACGGATTTCCTGCGGATGGCGGACCGGCCGACCGATTTCGACCACAACGCCGAGGGCTCGCCCGAGTCCCGGCTGATCGGGGGAGCGGTGCAGCTGCGTCCGGACCGCGCCGCGTCCGCAAGCCCCTTCCCCTACCTCACCCGGGAGACGCCGCCCCATCTCATCCTCCACGGCACCGCAGACCGCCTCGTCCCCTGCAACCAGAGCGAACTGCTGTTC
>JAGOFF010000175.1 GCA_017997315.1 Clostridia bacterium | reverse complement strand
GGACCGACCGGGCATTGGTCGAGGCGGTGGAGACGGGACTTCTGGACGAGGCAGTGCTGGACCGCGCGGTCGGGCGGGTTCTGCGGGTGGTGTTCCGGGCGGGGGAAGCCCTGCGCACCCTGCCGGAGGCTCCGGTCGATCCGGCCGCAAACCACCGGTTTGCGAGGCGCACCGCGGCCGAGTGCATGGTCCTTCTCAAGAACGTAAAGAATCTGCTCCCGCTCGCATCCGGGCGGCGTGTCGCGGTGATCGGGCCGTTCGCGCGTGTTCCGCGCACCCAGGGGGGCGGGAGTTCCCACGTCCCGTCCTGGTCGGTGGACGTCCCGCTGGACGAACTCCGCACATACTTCCCGGACGCGGCGTATGCGCGCGGCTGCGGTGCGGAGGACGCGGCGGACGAGGTCGACGGGACGGAACTGGAAGAAGCGGTGCGGACCGCCCGGGAAGCGGATGTAGCGGTGTTGTTCCTCGGACTCCCGGACCGCATCGAGTCGGAAGGGTACGACCGGACGGACATGCTCCTGCCCGGCGGCCAGGTACGGCTGCTCGAGGCGGTGGCCGCGGTACGGCCGGAGACCGTGGTGGTGCTGATGAACGGATCCCCGGTCGAGATGCCCTGGGCGGACCGGGCGGAGGCGATCCTCGAGGCGTACCTGGGCGGGGACGCCTCGGGCGGCGCGGTCGCGGACATCCTGTCCGGGACGGTGTCCCCCTCGGGCCGCCTGGCGGAGACCTTCCCCCTGCGCCTGGAGCACAATCCTTCCTATCTGGACTTCCCGGGCCAGGGCCGCACCGTCCGGTACACGGAAGGGGTGTTCACGGGATACCGGTACTATTCGACCCGGAAAATGGAGGTGCTGTTCCCGTTCGGGCACGGTCTGTCCTACACCACGTTCTCCTACAGTGGACTCCGGCTGTCCCAGATCGCCCTCCTGGACAACGAGACGCTCGGGGTGAGTCTGCGGGTGCGCAACACCGGAGACAGGCAGGGGCAGGAAGTCGTCCAGCTGTATGTGTCGCCCGGAGAGTCCCCGGTCCGCCGTCCTGCGCAGGAGCTCAAGGCGTTCGCCAAGATCGCGCTGGAGCCGGGGGAGGAGCGGACGGTCGTGTTTGAACTCGACCGCCGGGCGTTCGCCTGGTACGATGAGCCGGGTATGCGCTGGAGAACGGACAACGGGACCTGCAGGATCCGGATCGGGGCGTCCTCCGACGACATCCGGCTGGAGGCGGGCGTCGTCGTCTGCACTTCCGACCGTCCCGAGGTCTGTTTGGACGAATATGCCACCCTGGGCGAACTGGCCGAGCATCCGGACCTCGCCCCGATCGTCGAGGAGGAGATCGACCGCCTCCGGGCGGGATACGGGCAGAGTTCGCTGGCGGCGATGGGCGAGGGGTTCGCGCAGACCGTCCTCCTGACGACCCCGCTGCGCGTCATGGCGCGCCAGTCGGCACACGGATTGGACCGGGCCTGGATGGACCGGCTGCTTGAGCGCTGCAGACAGGCGTTGCAGGAGTAAACGGAAAAGGATCCGGATCAGACAGGCGTCGCTTGGACGGCCGCATCCTTCGGCGCGTCCCGTTCGGCGACAATCCGGTTCTTTCCTTCCGTCTTGGCGGCGTACAGCATCTTGTCCGCCCGGCGGATCAGGGTTTCACCCGTGTCGTTATCGCACATCATGGCGATCCCGCAGCTGCAGCCGATCGGGATGCGCTCCGGAAGCGGCGCTTCACCGGTTGCCTCCGGCCCGGACTCCGGATCGGACTCGTCGCCCGGCAGGATCCGCGCGCTCTCGATGCGCAGTCCGCCGATCCGGCGATGAAGCCGGCCCGCCAGTTCCACGGCCTGGACAAGCGAGGTGGAGGGGAGCAGCAGCACGAACTCCTCACCACCCCAGCGCGCGAACACATCGGTCACGCGGATCTCCTCCCGGATGAGCGAGGCGGCCTCCACCAGAACGCGGTCTCCCTGCAGATGCCCGTACCGGTCGTTGATCTGCTTGAAGTCGTCGAAGTCCACCATGATCAGCGACAGCGGCGCGCGGGTCCGGCGGAACCGGCTGATCTCGCGCCACAGTTCCTCATTGAACTTCTGCCGGTTGTAGATCCGTGTCAGCGGATCGGTGATCGACAGCTCCCGCAGCCGCTGGTTGTTCACGTATTGCCGGCGCTTGTAGTAGGAGGTCCGCACGAAAGCGATCATGCTGACCAGGACCAGCAGCAGAAGATAGACCGCGACCGCGGCCATGTGCATGACCGGAATGTCGTCGAGCACCAGCCAGGCGCAGTTGAGAAACACCGCGATCACGGTCATCGAAACCGCAACCTGATACTTGAACCGGTTGGGGACCAGATAGAACGAAGCCAGCAGAAGCATCAGGCCGAACGACTGGATGAGGAAATCCGCCGGACGATACAATACGAACGACACGATGAAAAACAGGGTGCACATCAGCTCGGCCGCGGAGATCCATCGGCAGAACACCTGGGCCGACCGGACCTTGCCGAGATACCGGCCCAGAAACACCATGAACGCAAAAAAGCCGACACGCATCAGAAGGATGAACCAGAAAGCCGGATTGCCGTCCATCGCGAACCAGTCGGGGATCGCGAACGCAAGGAACAGGAGCCCCATGGCTGCGGTGATCAGACGCAGATGTGCGGAAATCCCGTGGACCTCGAATTCGAAGTAGCCCGCTTCCGTCGCCTTGTCCAGGAACTCCCCGGTCCGTCGGGAGATCCTCCATGGATTGATTTGCACAGCCGCTCTAGCCATCGGACCTCCCACGGATTTACCGGTTTGGATCGCGAAACAACTTTGTCATGAATTTTAACAGATTACAGCTGGTTTTTGCAGGATGCGCCTGCGGAAGCGGGCGGATTCTTGTCCGCCCGCGCGTTGTAGCCGAAGGGGAACCGCTTACGGCTGCTCGGCAGCCCGGCCGGCGACCCGCTCGGCAAAGACCTTGACCAGATCGGGATCGAACTGGGTGCCGGATTGATCCTGGATGATCCGCAGCGCCTCGTCCGGCGGGAGCGCGGCGCGGTAGGGGCGCTCGCTGACCATGGCGTCATACGCGTCCGCCAGCCCGATGATCCGGGAGGGGAGCGGAGTCAGCGTGCCCGCAAGCCCTTTGGGATAGCCGCTGCCGTCCCAGCGTTCGTGATGCAGCAGGATGTAGTCCGCGATCTCGGACAATTCGTTGACCGAGCTCAGGATGCGGTACCCGATCTCGGAATGGCGGCGGACTTCCGCCTGTTCGTCTTCGGTCAGCCGCTCGCGCTTGTCCAGAATGTCTTCCCGGATACCGATCTTGCCGATATCGTACAGCATGCCCGCGGTACGGAGTTCCCGGACGACGTGGTCGGGCAGCCCGAGTGCCTGGCCGAGCGTTTCGCAGAGCGCAGCGACGCGCCGGGAATGCGACTCCTCACGCGGCTGCGCACGGAACAGCGCCTGGATGATGGTCTGGACCGCGTGGCTCCGGACGCCGGGGCTGTCGAACAGTTTCTGGCGGTACATCCGGTCTTCGGCGCGGCGGTACGTGTCCTGGATATCCTCCGCCGGATCGGTCTTGGTGTCCCAGCCGAACGAGATGGAAAGCGCGACCGAGTCCACCCGCGACGCCCCGCACAGTTCCTGCACCCGCGTCACTACGGTGGAAGCCTCCTCATAGGAGGTGTGCGGAAGCAGGATGATGAATTCGTCCCCTCCGAGCCGCGCAATGATGTCGTCTTCGCGGCATCCGGCACGAAGCGCATCCGCCGCGGCCCGCAGCAGCCGGTCCCCGGTCCCGTGCCCGAACGCGTCGTTGGTGAGCTTGAGCGCGTTCATATCCGCCATCACAAGCGTGATCGGGAGGTTGCGCCGGGTGTTGAGCCGGCGGAGTTCCTCTTCAAAGAAACGGCGGTTGTAGAGGCCGGTCAGGGGGTCGTGGTAGCTGAGGTAGGTGATGCTTTCCTGGCGGTGGCGATCCTGGGTGACATCGCGGAACGCGACGACGATTCCGGCGTCCTTCCCATCCAGGCTCCGGATGGGCGCCACGCTGTCCGACACCGGACAGGTGGTGCCGTCCCGCGCCACCAGAAGAAGGTCTTCCGGAACGGCGACGAGCGGGACCGCGGGATCTTGTCCGGTAAAGACGTACGGTTCCCGGGTATGCTCGTCGATCAGCCGGAGCACCTCGCTCAGAGGTTTCCCGACCGCCTCTCCGCCGCCCCATCCGGTCATCCGGCATGCAACGTCATTGAGGAGCAGCACGCGGCCGTCCCGATCCGTCGCCACGATCCCGTCCCCGATGGAAAGCAGCGTGGCTTGCAGGAGGTCCCGCTCTGCCCGGAGCCGCTCGTCCGCCCGGAGCCGCTCGACCACGTTCCAGGCGTTGTTGATGAGAAATGCGAGTTGGAGAGCAGTCTGGTCGGTATACTCTTTCTCCCGGTTTCCGACTCCGAGGACCGCGATGACCCGCCCGATGTCGTATACCGGCAGACAAAGCAGATTGGCGGCGCGGGGCGCGTCATCGGGACCGTCCGCCGTAACGGGCACGTCCGCGACGGTTGTCCGGACGGGGCGGCCGGTACGGACCGCTTCAGCCCAGGGACCGGCGCGGTCCAGAGAGAGAGGGGCGGGCTGTTCGGATTCCGATGTGTTCCGGTACCAGGAGCCGAGCATCGATTGGGGAAGCAGGGTTTCCTGCTTTTCATCCAGCAGGAACAGCGCACCCGCTTCGCTGTCGGTCAGGATCATCGCCTGCTTGAGCGTGCGTTCCAGGAACGCGTCCTGGGAACCGTCGTCCCGGCGGAGCAGGTCCAGCAGGATCTCGCTGCGCCGCAGGTTGTCCCGAAGCGCATCCTCCGACAACTGGTGCGATGTGATATCCCCCGACGCAACGGCCAGCCGGACGGTCCGGCCGGTTTCGACAACCGGGGTGAGGAGGGTCCGGAACACCCGGGATGTCCCGTCCACAGAGAGGGTTTCCTCGAATACGACCGGTAGCGCCTCCCGCACGCAGCGGGCAAAGTAGGATTCCAGCCGTTCCCCGCGTTCCGGACCGAACACCTCGGCGGGCGTCCGCCCCGCCGCATCGTCCGGATCGCCGCCCGACAACGCGGCGCGGTTCGCCCGTTCGACGATGAAACCGCCGTCCGGACGGACGCCGACGAGATACAGTGCGCAGGCGGATCGCTCAAACACGGTTCCGGCCAGCGCGT
>JAGOFF010000174.1 GCA_017997315.1 Clostridia bacterium | reverse complement strand
TCCGCTTTCTGGTCCGCACACGCTCTACCGGGGTGTGACGTCCCGTCAAACGAATACAGTCTCAAGCGTATTCAGGACCGCGCAAAAACAAGGCATCCGGCTCAGTATGAGCCGGATGCCTTGTTTATCGTGGTCAGGGGATCATTCAGTCGGCGGACTCGTTTCCGGATCCCTTCCTGGCTCCGATCTTTCCGAGAATGCGGATGGATGCGAAGAAGAGGAGCAACACGGCGAACACAAGCAGAAGGCCCATTCCCGCGATAAAGGCCCCTTTGACCATGATGCCGGCATTATTGATGGCATTCAGCATATAGGACTCCTTTCGAATGATATCGGTGCATCAAACCGTGAAGAACATGGCGACCAGGGCGATGATGATACCGCCGGCAACGATCGATCCGAGCTGTCCGGCGACATTCGCGCTGATGGACTGCATGAGGACAAAGTTGGTCGGATCCTCGTCCTTGGCCATTTTCTGGATGACGCGTGCGGACATCGGAAAGGCGGATATGCCGGCCGCGCCGATCATCGGGTTGATCTTCTTCTTGAGGAAAAGGTTGAACAGCTTCGCGAACAGAACACCGCCGGCGGTGTCGAAGACGAAGGCACCCAAACCGAGCAGCAGGATCAGCAGGGTTTCCAGCGCAAGGAAATCACTCGCGCGCATCGTGGCGCCGATGGTGATACCAAGCAGGATCGTGACCAGGCTGGACAGTTCGTTCTGCGCGGCACGGGAAAGCTTGTCCAGGACGCCGCATTCACGGATAAGGTTACCGAACATCAGCGAACCCACAAGAGCGGCGCTCATCGGAACCAGCACTCCGGCGATGATCGTGATGGCGATCGGGAAAATGATCTTGGCGGTCTTGGACACGCTGTCTTCCCGGTACTCCATGCGGATCAAGCGTTCCTTGCGGGAAGTAAGCAGGCGGATGACCGGCGGCTGGATGATCGGCACCATGGCCATATAGGAGTATGCGGCGACGGTGATCGGGGCGATGTACTTGCCGAGCTTGAACAGGTTGGCAACGTAGATGGTGGTCGGGCCGTCCGCTGCTCCGATGATTCCGATTGCGGCGGAAAGTTTGACCCGGATGTCCGGATCCGTGATGCCTGCAAGCGGAGTGACCGCCAGCGCAAGCAGGAATGTCGCGAAGATCCCGAACTGGGCCGCCGCGCCGAAAAAGATCATGTACGGGTTCTTGAGCAGCGGACCGAAATCGATCATGGCGCCGACCGCGATGAAAATCAGGATCGGGAACAGCTCCGATGCGATTCCGGCGTTGAACAGAACCTGCAGGAATCCGGGTTCCTCGGCGGTGCCGATGACGCCCGGAAAACCTTGCCCGAACGCGTCGTAGAAAGCGGGGGGAAGATTCGCCAGAATCGCGCCGAATCCGATCGGAAGCAGCAGGTTGGGCTCGTAGTCCTTGGCGATGGCGAGGTAGATCAGTACCGCGCCGATGGCGTACATGACCAGACAAAGCAGACCCTCTTTTGTCCCGAAGTACAGGACGCCGTTGAACAGTTTTTGCAGGAGCTCGATCATACATGTGTCCTTTCCAGTTTTCTATTGTCCCGGCGATGCGAACGGTCGCCGCAATGACCAAAGTCCGAAGAGACAGGGGCGGGGAGAGTCAGGGGGAGGGAGAACCGTCCGCGGAGGGCTTGAAGAACGTGCCCAGGTTTTGTTCCCGCTCCAGCAGCAGACGGATTTTTTCCGTGGGATCCATCAGACGGGAGAGGGAGGCGTCATGGTTGAGCGCGTCGATGATCAGAGACACGTACTTGGACATGTCGACATCGACGAACCAAGGGGAGGCCAGCAGTTCCGGCCGGCGGTAAATCAGGTTGGTCGAGAAAACCCGGTCGAAGATCCCGTCCTCATATGCACGGCTGAACCGCTCGATACCCTCAGTGAACAAACCATATGTGGAGACGATGAAGATCCGTCCCGCTTTCCGCTTGCGGAGTTCACAAGCGACATCGAGCATGCTGTCTCCGGTCACGATCATGTCGTCGACGATGATGATGTTTTTTCCTTCGACGGATTCGCCGAGGTATTCATATGCGATCACCGGAGGGCTGCCTTCAGTTTTCTGTTCGTAGTCCATGATCCGGTAGAATGTGCCGAGGGGAACCCCAAGCATCGAGGCGTAGTACATCGCGCGGCTGATTCCGGATTCGTCCGGACTGACAATCATCAGCCGGTGGTCGAATATGCCCAGATCGGAAACATGGTTCAACATCGCCTTGAGCATCTGGTAGGCCGGTTTCATGTCCTCGAATCCGCAGAGCGGAACCGCGTTGGACACGCGGGAGTCGTGCGCATCGAAGGTGATGATGTTATGGACGCCCAACGCTTCCAGCTCATTGAGCATTTCGGAGCAATCGAGCGATTCGCGGGTGCTGCGCAGATCCTGACGGCTTTCATACAGGAAAGGCATGATGACCGAGATCTGCCGCGCTTTGCCGCTGGCGGCGAGGATCACGCGTTTCAGGTCCTGGTAATGGTCATCCGGGCCCATGTTCACATCCTGCCCGAACATGCGGAACCGGCAGCTGTAGTTCATGACATCCACCAGGATGAACAGGTCGTGCCCGCGCACCGTCTGCGAGAAGGAAGCCTTGCCTTCCCCCGAGGAGAACCGGACCGTATCGACCGGGATCCGGTAATCGTCGCGTAAAAAGCCGGGATGCACCCGGACCAGTTCCGGCGCGCATCCGAGATATTCCTGCCGGCGGATGGAAAGCTGCTCGTTGACCCGGCGCGCGAAATCCATACTTCCCTGCAGAGGCACGATCCCGATCGGCCCGACCGGCTGCATGGGGTTGGCGCCGTACTGGTCGTATATGAAATAGTTCTGGTCAGAGCCGTTCGTTGCGGTCATGCCTTCTCCCATCCGGTTCGCGTTGCGGCTCGGTCAGCCGATCATCTGGTCCAGCATCTCACGGATCCGGCCGGTCGGCTCGATCATCGGAGACAGCGAGGCGTCGTGGTTGACTGTATCGATCAGCAGCGCTACGAAATCCGTCATGTCGACATCCGTATACCAAGGGGAGGTGAGGAGTGCCGGCTGCCGGTAGGTCAGATTGGTGGAAAACACCCGCGTGATGACACCGTCTTCCACAGCCCGGTCAAACTTGCGGATGCCCTCCGTCCCGTCGGTGAACAGAGCGAATGAGGTGGCGACATAAATGCGTTTCGCCTTGCGGTCGTGCAGGTCATGCGCGATGGACAGCAGGGACTCCCCGGAGGAGAGGATATCATCCACAATCAGGACATCCTTGCCTGTGATGTCCGAACCGAGAAATTCGTGGGCAACGATGGGATTCCGGCCGTCCACAACCTGCGTATAGTCGCGGCGTTTGTAAAAAGCACCGAGAGGGACCCCGAGCATGGAGGAAAAATACATGGCGCGGGACATTCCGCCCTCGTCGGGGCTGACGACCATGAGACCGTGGGAATCGTCGCACAAGTCCGGCAGGGACCTGACCATCGTCCGGAGCATCTGGTAGGCGACCTGGATATTTTCAAAACCGCTGAGCGGTATCGCATTGCTAACCCTTGGATCATGCGCGTCGAAGGTGATCAGGTTGTCCACGCCAAGCGTACGGAGTTCCTTGAGCATATAGGCGCAGTCCAGGGACTCCCGTGAATTTCGTTTGTGCTGGCGCCCTTCGTACAGGTAGGGCATGATCACGTTGAGCCGGCGCGCTTTGCCGCTGGCGGCGAGGATGACGCGTTTGAGATCCTGATAATGCTCGTCCGGCGTCATCATCTTCCGGATTCCGAACATGTCGTACGAGCAGGAATGATTCATCACATCGACCAGAATGAACAGGTCGTGCCCGCGTACAGTCTGGTCGAGGATCGCACGGCCTTCACCGGTGGAGAACCGGCGCGTATCCGCGACAATGCGGTAATCACGGCGCAGGTAGCCGGACTGGATAGCGTGGTGTTTGGCAACGGATTCGACATTCCGGGCGCGGCGCTGCGCGATATGCCGGTTGACCATGTCGGTGAACTCGACGGATCCGGGGAGGGCGATCAGGCCGATCGGTCCGACCGGATCCAGCATCCGGCCGTTCTCCTCCTCACGGAGGCTGCTGATCAGATCGTCTTCGTCAGGGGTGACGGACATCGGAACCCTCCATTGGCATGATAGAATATGGACACGGTGCGCCTAAATTATAAGGCATTCGTGCCGAATATGAAACAGGAGCGGGTTTGTCGGCATGCATATAGATTTCCGGAAAACAGCCTTCCTGACTGTTGCAGCGGACATATCCGGCTGTCCGGGGGACGGTCTTCCGGAGGTGGTTCTGGCGGGCCGCTCAAACTCCGGAAAATCCTCCCTTATCAATGCGCTGGCAGGCAGGAATGGCCTGGCCCGGACCGGATCGACGCCTGGAAAAACCCGTTTGGTTGTTTATTTCACGGTGGAAGGCCGCATGTTGATCGCGGATCTGCCGGGATACGGATTCGCCAGTGCGTCACGGGGGGAAATCCGCGCATTTTCTTCTCTCGCCGACCGGTATTTCCAGTCCGGGCGGCCGATCCGCCTCGCGCTTGTGCTGCTGGACATCCGTCACGAACCTTCCGAGTCCGACCGTCTGATGCTGGCGTTTCTCACATCGTCAGGCATCCCGTTCATACCGGTCCTCAACAAGGCGGACAAACTCTCGAAAGCGCAATGCGCGAAGCAGATGTCCTCTCTGCGGAAATGGATGACAGACAACGGTTTCCACGGGGAACCCGTTCCGGTTTCGACGCGCACGCGTTCCGGGATGGAGGAACTCGCAACCCGGATGGATTCCGCGATCTTCCCGGAATCCGTGTAGACCCGTACAGTCGTTATTTGTCGTCCGATCAGACAGGATGACGGATGGAGCCGGAAGGACAATCCCTCTGGAGGGATTGTCCTATGGAATCTGTATCCGCCGCTACACCCGAACTCCGTGCTGTCCCGTCCGGCTGGCTGTCCGGACGACGGATCGGAAGGCCCATGATTCCGCTGGCGTTTCTTGTCTGGGGATTCGGGTTTCTCATCACCTCCCGCTCATTCAGCGGCTGGGATTTCGTGGCATGTATTGTTGTTATGATGTCGGCATGTTATTTTTTTGGCTTTCGAAACCCTCTATTTCGTGTCCTGATAGCGGTTGTGTGGATCTGGTCCATCCTGTATACGGCCCTGGTACTTCATCCCGCAGCCGAAGCGGCAGACCGCATGGCCGGCCGGAC
>JAGOFF010000173.1 GCA_017997315.1 Clostridia bacterium | reverse complement strand
TTGGGCGGGCAGCAGGGACTCGGACAGGAAATCAAAGTCGATCTGCCCGAACAGCAGCCACTCCGTGAGGGCGAGGAAGTCTTGGTCCTTCTGGTCCCGGGCCAGCCGGGTGCGCTCGTTGGACCCCAGCCGCAGCCAGTAGCTCTCGACCGGGTGGACGACCCCGACCCGGACCATCGGGCGCCCCCGGGTCATCGCGGCATTGACGCGGGCGAAATGGTCCTCGACATAGGGATACTGGAGATGCCAGGGGGACTGGGGACCGATTGCCGCCGGGTAGTCGCGTTTGGCTTCGCCGGCCATCGAGATCCAGGCCAGGTGAGGCACCCGGACCGTCACGCCGAGCGCGGCCTGCCAGTCGCCCTGCAGTTTATGCCCGCGGAAGTCATGATCCCAGTTGGTCACGCCGTAAAGTTCGGACAGCACGCCGGGGCATCCGTTCTGGTTCGCGACGGACTGCGCCTGCTTCGCGGTGGTGTACTCGTGCCGGTTGCACAGGATGTCGATGCCCGGCAGATCGAAACCCCGCAGCGACCGCATGGCCTCGCCCAACGCTTTGGTCTGGCTCTCGAGCGTGGGTTCCTCCATCATGTGGCCGGTCAGCATGATCCCGTGGCCGCGGCACCATCCGCCGACCTGGTCCGCAAACGAGCGGCTGAACCGCTCCGCGATATGGTCGTGGTAGTGGTACCGCACGGTCGAGACACGCCCGTTGGGCAGTTCCCATACAAGCTCGGGCAGACTCCCGAGCAGGTCCTCGCCGTAGGCCGCGCCGAAGGTGTCGGGCAGGTCGTCGGTCCAGGGAAGGATGACATCGGACTCACCGTCCGCGAAATCCAGCACGGTCTTGTGCGTAAACTGCGGTTCGTCGGTAAAGATCGCCGGGACCGCTCCGCCGAAGTCCTCGCCGACCGCCCGGAGATAGCGCTCGTGCGTGATTTCGATGAAACGGCGGATGGCTTCGGGATTGAGGGTGTCCACATAGGTCCGGTTGTTGAACCAGGGATTCTCCGCGGCCGTCTCCAGATACGCGTAGCAGACTCTGCCGGCAGGCGTGTCCGCGTCCCCGATGCGCCGGTAGGTGGACAGATCCCCGGCCGGGTCCAGCACGACGTCGTACCGGGCGAGCAGCCGGCCGTTTCCCGTCCGCAGCGGCAGGGCGGAGGAGCCTTTGGACACCGCCTTCCCGGAATCTCCCGAAGCATAGGGCCGACGGGTGAACAGCAGGTGCCGCGCCCGGAAGGCGGGATCCCCGGTCACCAGGCCGCCCGCGGCTCCGGACGGCCACCGGTCTTCGTCGTACAGCCAGGCCAGCATGCCGTCCTTCTTCGCCTTTTCCACACAGAACCGGACCAGCCGGAAGAATTCATCCGACAGATACGGAGTCGCCATGCCGGTGCGTACATGGAGATGGAATCCCCCGAATCCCATGCGCCCCAGCGTATCGATGCCGTCCGCCAGGATTTTTTCATCCAGTTCACAGTTCCAGGCCCAGAACGGGGTGCCGCGGTACTCCGGCCCCGGTTTCCGGAACACCTCCGGTGAGAACGGCTCGACGGATCGCGGATACAGCATGTGCACCTCCCGGTCTGGCTAGACCTTTTCACGCCTCATTATAAACGCGCGTACGGGACACCCTGTCATTACAATATCCGGTCATTTTCAGATGCCCCCGATCCCGTCATGCGTCATCGGCGGCTTCTCCGGCGGGGATCCGCGGCATTCCCTCCCAGGTCTCGAAAATGACCGTATCGCAGCGCCGCAGTCCGGCCGCCCAGCCTTCGTCGTCCCGGACGGTCCATCCGATGCCCGGCGCGCCCAGACGGCGGCATAGACGGAACGAGAGATTGTCCGCATCCTCGATCCGGTAGGCGATGAAATGCGGACGCGCAACCGCGTTGGTCAGAAGATTGCGCAGCACGAACCACCGGATCCGGTCCATCGGGCGCCTGGAGGATCCGCGGCCCGCCAGCTGCCCGCGGAGCATCACGGGACGGTGCCGCCGGAACCAGGCGACAATCAGCGGGTCGAACGATTCGATGCAGACCGGACCCCTGCATCCGTCCAGCATCCCGGCGACCGCACGGCAGAGCTCACGCCGGAGCGGTGAGGATTTGATCTCGACAATCAACGGGACCCGGCCGGCCAGCAGCGCGAGAACTTCCGAAAACAGGGGAATCCGCTCTCCGGTACCGGCCAGCCGGAGGGTGGACAGGACATCCAGAGAAGTCTCCCAGATCTTGCCGGATCGTCCGCACATGCGTTCCAGGGAGTCGTCGTGGAATACGACCAGTTGCCGGTCGGAGGTCATGGCGACATCCAGTTCGACGCCGTATCCGGCTTCCGCAGCGGCGGAGAACGCCGCCAGGGAGTTCTCCGGAACCTGTTGGCCGCGGGTGAACAGGCCGCGGTGCGCATACCGCCAGCGCACCACCCAGCCGGTTCCGGGAGGAACGCGTCCGGGCAGGACCAGAAACAGACAGATCCCGGCCAGACAAGCGGCGGCCGCAACGATAACGACGAAGACGAGCATCCATGTATCCATATAAAAAACACCCAACCTATCCAACTTAATAGTACGATTATGACCCGGATTCGCACAAATTCGGCTAAAAAAACCGTTCAAACCCCTTTGCGGAACACCCCCTTGGAGTATACTTGAACATGGTCGTATAAACCGAATCATCATGAAGAGAGGTGCGTAAATGGATGTCCTGAAAACCATGCGTGTCGGTGCGGTCGCTTCTTTCGCGGGGATCCCGAAGGATCTGCCGAGGGAGAAGATGCCCGATCATGTCATCGACAAGGCAATCGAGCACGGGCTGGACGTGGCGCAGGTCATGGTTCCCGCCAACATGCCGGACGCGTACTATGATGCGCTGCGCGGCAAGTGCGAGGAGCACGGGATCGAGCTGGACGTCGGCGCGACGATGACCCTGTTCGAACTGACCGGCGACAAAGCGGCGCAGGCACGCCAGGACCTGAAAGACATGGTCCGGGTCATGAAGAAGCTCAACGCCGTCATCATGCGCCGCGGTTACGGAAGGCTGTCGTACGAGACGTCCCGGTTCAACCTGGCCTGGCCGTACGAGCAGCACATGCAGTTCCTCATCGACAACCTGAAAGAGGCGGCGAAGATCCTCGCCCCCGAGGGGATCTACCTGGCGATCGAGAACCACTGCGACTTCAAGGGCACGGAGCACGCCGAGATCTTCAAGGCGGTCGGATCCCCGTTCGTCGGCTGTGCACTGGACACCGCAAACGGTTTCACCGTCTACTGCGACCCGATCGACGAGGTCCGCGCGCTGGCGCCGTACACCATCACGACCCACATCAAGGACATGGTCGTCCGCCGGGACAAAGGCTGGCGCATCCCGTTCTATCCGAGCGGCTGCGCGCTGGGCGAAGGCAATGCGGAAGCCGAAAAGGCCGTCCGGATCATCGCCGAGAACTCCCCGCACGCCAAGGGCCTCCACCTGATCGTCGAGAACGGCTGGGTCGAGTACGAAGAAGGCGTGACCGATGAGCAGAAGGCCGCAATCAGCAAAGAGATGTATCTCAAAGGCATCCGTTTCCTCAAGAACCTGACCGGCAAGAACTGACACAGTATTAAAGAGGAGAACCGTCATGAACGAGACCTACAAAAACGTTTTGATCACCGGCGGGGCTGGCCGCCTCGGACGCTATCTGCTCGAGGAATTCAAGAACGAGGGCTACACCGTCACGTTGTTCGACCAGAAGGCGCCCGCGGAGCAGCCGTTCCCGTGGGAACTCCCGCGCGGAACCATGTTCGTGCGCGGCCAGCTGACCGACCTGGCGGACATGATGCGGGCCATCACGCTGTCCCGCGCCACGCTGGTCGTCCACGTCGCGGCCATCACCCACACGACCGACATGCAGCCCACCCGGCCGTTCCCGCAGGCGCTTCCGGAGGACACCACGATGAAGGTGAACGTCCTGGGCACCTACGTTGTGCTGGATGCGTGCCGCCGCCTCGGCGTCAAGAAGATCATCTTCGCCTCCAGTTATTATGCCCTGGGCGTCGGCGGCCTCATCAACCGTGCCAAACCGTTCGAGGTCAAGTATCTGCCGATCGACGAGAAGCATCCGCTGTTCAACCAGGACACGTACGGCTTGTCCAAACAGCTCGGTGAGATGATGCTTGAGGCGTACAGCCGCGCGTACGGTTTCAAGTGCGTCGCGTTCCGCCTCATGGGCGTCTCGTACCCCGGAATCCGTCCGATCGGCACCGACGACAAGATCCCCGAGTCCCCGCGGAGCGAATGGAAGGGCGGCCCGGTCGGCACGACGTACCAGTATTCCGACTGCCGCGACATTGCCTATGCGATGCGGCTGGCCGCGGACAAGGACCTGGAGAACGACTACGAATGCTTCTTCCACTCGTCCGACACCACGTTCCGGGGCCCGACCGCTCCCGCGATCAAGCTCCTCTACCCGGATCTTGCCGATATGGCGGACGCCATCGAGGGAGAAGACGGGCTGTGCAGCACCAAGAAACTCAAGTCCCTGCTGGGTTATGAATCGAAATACAGCTGGAAAAAGGATCTCTGATCCAATTGACCGGAATCGAAAGGAGCCCATCATGAACGAAGCCTACAAGAACGTCCTCATCACCGGTGGAGCCGGGAACCTCGGCCGCCATGTGCTCGAAGAACTCAAGAGCGCCGGCTACGTCTGCTCCCTGTTCGATCAGACCGCCCCGGCCGAGCAGCCGGTCCCGTGGCAGCCGGAACGCGGGACCATGTTCATCAAGGGCAAGCTCACAGACCTCGCAGACTGCATGCGCGCCATCACGCTGTCCCGCGCGACCTGCATCGTGCACCTCGGCGCGCTGCCCCACGCCTCCGACCAGCAGCCCGGCCGGCAGTTTAGGCCCCAGGCGCTTCCCGAAGACACCACGATGCAGTCCAACGTCATGGGCACGTACTACCTGCTGGACGCCGCCCGCCGCCTCGGGGTCCGCAAGATCGTCTTCGCGTCGACCTTCTACACCCTCGGGCTCGGCTTCCGCATTTCCGACAAGCCGTTTGTCACCGAGTACCTCCCCATGGATGAGAACCACCCGCAGCGTCCGGAAGACACGTACAGCCTCTCCAAGCTGATGGGCGAGGAGATGGTCCGCGCGTATTGCCGTGCGTACGACGTGAAGGGCGTCGCGCTCCCGCTGATAGGTATTTCGAAACCGTATCATTGACAACAATCAAAACCAAGAAACGCGGTCCGGACA
>JAGOFF010000172.1 GCA_017997315.1 Clostridia bacterium | reverse complement strand
CTCCCTGAACGACCGGATCAGGCAGGCCGCCCTCCCGAATCCTGTCCGTGCGGCGCATGCCGTCACGCCCGTACCGCGCGCCAGGAGATCCTTGGCGAGTTCGATCCGGCAGCGCGCAACATATTCGTGCAGGCCTATTCCGGTCGCATCGCGGAACAAGCGGGACAGATGCCCGGGACTGAGGTACACCGATGACGCCAGAGACTCTCTCGAGAGGTCCGCGGCGGGATCCGCACGGATGCGCCGGATCACCGGGAGAATCCGGGGATCCGGCGGCAGCCGGCCGTCCGCCCGGCATCCGCCGGGTTGCCGGCACGCGGAGTTGACCCGCAGCAGAATCCCGCCGAGGCACAGACGGCGGCGCACTTCCCATCCGAATCCGCGCTCGTGGTCTGCAGTCTCCCCTTCAGTACACAGCTCCATCAGTTCCGCCCACATGTCCGGGGGCGGCTTTACGCACCAGGAAAATCCGGGCCGGCGATCCAGGAAACAAGCGAGCAGGTCGGTATCTCCGGCCGACAGTCCTTCGACCGCCTCCGGGGGGAATGTCAGGACGATCCGGTCGTATCCGGAATTTGCCGCAGGCACAACCGCATGGATGTCCCGGGCGTTGAACAAGAGGATGTCCCCTCGTGCGACCGGGTAGACCTGATCGTTGACAAAGCAGCGGATCCCGTCCGACAACGCGAAAAACACTTCGAAGACATCATGGCAGTGGGGGCGGCGGACCGTGCCATCCGGTCCGGACTTCCGGCTGAACACGATGCCGCCGGCGATGGACTCTCTGCAGTCGGGGTATCCCGCCCCGGCGGTTGGAAGATAATCCATGCACACCTTCCCGATCCGGACCTGCCGATTTTTCATCATGCTATCGCGTCTCCATCGTTTATGCAAATTTTCTGATATTTTTCGATAAAATTGACTGTTCCGATCATGTTACGCTGTGGGAGAACCCCACCGATCCGACATTCCGGACAGGAGGCAACCGATGATCCCCTCTGCAGCCGTACTCGCCGAACTGGAGCGGATACTCGATCCTGAGCACGTCACGGCATCCCTTGAACGGCGCCGGCGGAACCTGCTGTACCACCGGACGGACCGGCCTCCGCTCACCCTCTTCTGCCCGCAGCGGCGCTTTCAGCCGCACCCGTACGCGGAGACCTATGCGGACATGGACAAGATGCTTGCCAATCAGCTGATCGACGTCTACGCCTCCGCTGTGGTCCGCGACGACACGGTTCCGATGATCCGTGCGAACTACGGGGTGGGAACGCTGCCTTCGCTTTTCGGCTGCACCATCCGGCTGGTCGGCGAAGGGCTTCCATGGTGCGAGCCGCTTGGCTCGGAGGATGCGGTCCGGAACCGGATTGAACGCGGAATGCCGGATCTGACATCCGGATTGGGTGGACGGCTGATGGATACGATCGGTTACTATCTGGAGGCTCTGGAGCGATGGCCGGTCTGCAGACGCCTGATCCGGATCTACCACCCGGATCTGCAGGGACCGTTCGACGTCGCCCACCTGATCTGGGGAACCGGGATCTATTACGCCATGGTGGATGATCCGGACCAGGTGCACGCGTTGCTGCGGCTGGTCACGGATACCTACATTGCGCTCATGCGCAGGCTCAAGACGCTCGTCCGGGACGATGCGGACGGGATCGTGCCGCATTGGGGATCCCTGTACCGGGGCGGAGTCGTACTGCGGAACGATACCGCGGTCAACCTCTCGAGGGAGATGTATGAAGAATTTGTCCAGCCGTATGACCGGCTTGTCCTTGATGCGTTCGGTGGCGGAAGCATGCATTACTGTGGAAGGGCGGACCAATGGGTGTCCAGCATGCTGGGCACGCCCGGGCTGCTGGCGATGAATTTCGGACAACCGCCCAACCTGGTGTTCGGCTTCGGGTTTCTGGAGAAGGTCTTCCCGGAGGCGCGAAGACGCGGGATTCCGTTCGTCAACTATGATCTGACGCCGGCGGAACTGTCATGCGTGGATCGGACGGAGTATGCTTCCGGGATTTCGTTCTGCACCCGGACGGAAGGTCCGGAGGAAGCGCGCGACGTCCTTTCCGGCTGGTCACGGGCGTGGGGTTGTCCCGGCTGACGGTTCCTCATCCCGACCGGTCCGCAGGGTCGGCGGCCGTCCGCTCGCGATCACCAGACCCGCCAGCGAGGCGGGCGAAAAGCGGGCGACCGCTTCGGCGAACGCCTGCAGTGTCGCCCCGGAAGTCAGGACGTCGTCGACGAGAAGAACGGATCGTCCCCGGACCGCAAACGGGTCTTCGACCCGGAAAGCACCGGCCGTATTGGCTTCGCGTTCCGTCCGGTCCCGCACGGACGATTGTCTGCGGGTCGCCCGGATCCGGCGGACCGCATCCGAACGGTCGGCGATTCCGAGGGTCCGCGCGACCTCCCCGGCGATCAGACCGGCCTGGTTGAAACCCCTTTCCCGCAGGCGCGCGCGGTGCAACGGCACCGCAACGACCACGTCGGGCCACACCGTCAGTTGCGCCCGCTCCATGCGCAGCGCGCGGACGGCCAGGGAGGACAGCGCAGGATGCAGCCCGGCGTCGCGGTTGAACTTCAAACGAAGCAGAATGTCCCGGACCGGAGGTTCGTAATACATCGCGGCGACCACCGGCATCGCGGAGACCGCCGACCCGGGATCGGGACGTGCCCGGCAGGTAAGCAGCCGGTCCGGCGGACGGCGGTGCGGAAGCAGCGCCAGACAGGGGGAGCAGCAGCCTCCCGCCGCCGGAACCAGCCGTTCCGTCCGGCCGCAGAAAATGCAGCGCTCCGGATACAACGCTTCCAGAAAGACGTCCGCGGCATGGCGTACTCCGCCCCTCCGCGCCCGGTCAGCCATCGATGCCGGGCAACCTCTGCTCGCATGCGGCGCGGGCGCCGCGCAGGAAACTTTCCAGCGCGGTATACCGCTCGCTTCGCCTCGCATTCGCGACCGTCTGCGCCAGCACCTCCCCCGACGAGATCAGGAACAGGCGTTCGCGCGCGCGGGTCACCGCGGTGTACAGCAGGTTCCGCGTCAGCAGCATCGGCGGGCCGGGCGGCAGGACCAGAACCACGACGGGGTATTCACCTCCCTGGCTTTTATGCACCGTCACCGCGTAGGCCGGGTCCAGTTCATCCAGCAGCGGACGGTCGTACACCGCACGGCGTCCTTCGTCGAATTCCACCTCCAGCGTCCCCCCGGCTTCGTCGACCGACAGCACCACGCCGGTCTCCCCGTTGAAGATCCCCGTTCCGGTGCCGGTCGGCGTCCGGGTGTCCCGCCATTCCAGTTCATAGTTGTTGTAGACCTGCATGACCCGGTCGCCGGCGCAGAAACGGAATCCGTGGGCCGTAATGCCCGGATTGTTTTCCGTTGACCGGACATTGAGCGCGGACTGAAGCGTACGGTTGAGGATCGGGATTCCGGCCGGGCCTTTCCGCGAAGGCGCGATGACCTGGACATCCTTCATCGGATCGTAGCCGTAGCGTCCGGACAGGATGGTCGAACACAGCCGCACCGCGGCTTCCGCCATCCCGTCGGCGTTTTTCCTCGGTATATAGAGGAAATCGCTGTCGTCGCGCTGGTCGAACTCCGGGTACTCGCCCCGGTTGATCCGGTGCGCGTTGTACACGATCCGCCCGGAGTCCGCCTGTCGGTAGATCCGGAGCAGGCGCACGGAGGGGACGGTACCGGAGGAGAGGATATCGCGCAGCGCATTGCCCGGACCGACCGGCGGAAGCTGGTCCGCGTCGCCGACCAGGATGATCCTCGAGCCCGGCCGCAGCGCGGACACCAGGCTGCCGAGCAGCAGGACATCCGCCATGGAGGCTTCATCGACCACCAGAATGTCGGCGTCCAGAGGGTTGGAGGCGTTGCGGCGGAACCGCGGTCCGCTCAGCCGGTCCTCCTCGTCCTCTCCGCCGAACCGGGTTTCCAGCAGGCGGTGGATCGTCCGCGCTTCCATCCCGGACGCCAGACTCATCCGTTTGGCCGCCTGACCGGTCGGGGCGGTCAGCTGGATCTTCATGCCGGCTTCCTCAAACAGTCTGCACAGGATCCGGATGATCGTGGTTTTGCCGGTTCCCGGGCCGCCGGTAATGACGCAGGCGCCGGATTGCGCCGCCAGCAGAACCGCATCGCGCTGTTCGTCGGCCAGGTCGATGTCCATGGATCCGGCCAGATGCCGGATCTTCCCGCCGATATCGCCCGGAAGCGGCGGAGGCGCACAGGAGGCAAGGGCGGCAAGACGCTCGGCGAGCGCCTTTTCCGCATCGAAAAGGGTATGCAGGGCGATCCGCGTCTCCGTGAGCGTCGGTTCATAGACGGCGACCGTTCCCGAGGTTTTCATGCGGATGTAGTCGGGATCGTCACGTCCGACCCGCAGGCCCAGCAGAGAGGAAGCCTGGTCCAGCAGGAGGGTTTCCGGGAGCCCGGTATGGCCTGAGGCCGCACCCTGGGACAATACGTACCGGATGGCGCTCCGGAGCCGGTACGGCGAATCCGGAGCGCAATCCATGCTGCGCGCGATCCGATCCGCGGTATGGAATCCGATCCCGTAGACCTCGTCCGCCAGCCGGAACGGGTTCTCCCGTACGATCTCGAGCGAACGGGATCCGAATTGCCGATGGATCCGCAGGATCTTGTCCGGTCCGATCCCGAACGACGAAAGCAGGAGCGCCAGATCCTGGTACTCCTGCTTGTCACGCATCTCCGCGGCGATCCGGTGCGCCGCCTCCTCCCCGATCCCGCGAATGGTCGCGAGACGGTCGGGTTCCTCGCGCATGACGCGCATCGTGTCTTCGCCGAACCGGTCCACGATGCGCCCGGCGAGCTTTTCCCCGATACCGCGCAGGATGCCGGAGGACAGATAGCGCCGGATGGCGTCTTCCGTCCGCGGCGCGACCGTTTCATACCGGTTGACCTTGAACTGCTCGCCATACTCCGCGTGACGGGTCCACTCCCCGAACAGCCGCACCGATTCGCCGGCGGCCAGATACGGCATGATGCCCACGGCGACCAGCATCCGGTCTTCCGACACCGCGAGTTCCGCCACCGTGTATCCGCTCTCGTCAGAACGGAAGACGATATCGTCGACGACGCCCTCCTCGATCGCTTGACCCGGCGGTGGACCGTCCGAAAAAGCGGGACTGTACCCCTCAGCCTTCGAGTCCGGCATCGCGGCGCAGTGCCTGGGCCTTGTCCGTCTTCTCCCAGGGCAGGTCGAGGTCGGGACGTCCCAGA
>JAGOFF010000171.1 GCA_017997315.1 Clostridia bacterium | reverse complement strand
GGTCTCACCTCCCTTTCGGACGATGTTCCGCTTTTCGATTCTTGAAGCGGACGTACCGTATCCCTGTCATGTAAGTATACTGCTTAACCATTTCTCCGGCTCCGGGTGGCAAAAAAACATCAAATCACAGTGGATATTCTTACAGAACACAATTTTACCAGTCTATATATTTCTCTTTTCGCATCCGTACACTTGTTTCACCAATGAACCATGTGGTATCATCTTTCGGTCGGCTTTTCCCGGACAGACAGGAGAATTATGGATACACTTCAACTCCGCGGCCCGTTGCGCCGCTTCAGGAACATCTTCATCGGCGACCGGAACTTCTACCGGATCGTCCTGACGCTCGTTCTTCCGATCCTGGTGCAGAACACCGTCTCGAACTTCGTGAACCTGCTGGACAACGTGATGGTCGGAACCCTCGGAACCGCGGAGCTGACCGGCGTCGCCATCTCGAACCAGCTCATCTTCGTGTTCAACCTCACCATTTTCGGCGCCATCTCCGGTGCCGGCATCTTCGGGGCCCAGTTTGTCGGCGCCGAGGACTGGGAGGGATTCCGGCAGTCCTTCCGGTTCAAGCTCCTCGTCGCGGTCGGGATCACCGCGGTCGGTATTCTGATCCTGACATTGGCACCCGGCCCGCTCGCCTCGCTCTACCTGACCGGGGAAGGTGATCCTGCGGAAGCGGCGGCGATGCTGGAGAACAGCCTCCGGTATCTGCGCGTCATGGTATGGGGACTGCTTCCTTTCGCGTTGACCCAGTCCTACAGCGGGACGCTCCGGGAATCCGGCAACGCACTCCCTCCCATGATTGCGAGCATTTCCGCGGTGCTGGTCAACCTGGTGGGCAACTATCTGCTGATTTTCGGTAATTTCGGCTTTCCGAAGCTTGGTGTGCAGGGCGCGGCGATCGCCACGGTCCTGAGCCGGTACGTTGAGTTCGCCGTCGTGGCGGTCTGGGCGCATACCGACAAGCGCCGTTTCCATTTCCTGACCGGGGCGTTCCGCTCCTTCCATATCGGTCGACGGCTTGCGGGCAGCATCGCGTCCAAGAGCCTGCCGCTTCTGGCCAACGAACTGCTGTGGGCGCTCGGGATGACCACGCTGACGCAGATCTTCTCGACCCGGGGCTTGAACGTCGTCGCCGGGCTGAACATCGCCAGTACGATCTCCAACATGTTCAACGTGTTTTTTCTCTCGATGGGAACCGCGGTCGCGGTCACGGTGGGGCAGTCGCTCGGCGCGGACGATATTCCCCAGGCGAAAAGCCAGGTATGGAAGATCATCTTCTTCAGCGTCTCCGTCTGCATCGGACTCGGTTCCATCCTGGCCGTCGCCGCGGGTTTCATCCCGGACATCTACAACACGACGGACGACGTGCGGCACCTCGCCACCGGATTCATGCGGACCAGCGCAATGTACATGGCGTTCAACGCCACCGCGCATTGCTGCTACTTTGCGCTGCGTTCCGGCGGCAAGACCTTCATCACGTTCCTGTTCGACTGCGTGTACACCTGGACGATCGCCGTGCCCTACACCTGGCTGATGGTCAACTTGACCGGCCTGCCGGTCCTGACACTCTACCCGCTGTGCTTCCTGACCGACGTGGCGAAGGCGGTGATCGGCATCCTGGTCGTCCGGACCGGTTACTGGGCAAAAAACATCGTCAAGGACGGCAACCGCTCCGGTACCGGCAGCCTTCCGGAGCCCGCCGGCGGGAACGGGAGCACATAAAGGCTGCCTGCCGCATTTGCATCCCGATCCATATGGACAGAATGAGAACCGCCTTCCCCCACTGCATTGACAGCGGGGGAAGGCGGTTTTGATCATCATCAGGCGGATATGTCGACAGGATGTCAGATCGTGAGGTAGTTCTTGAGGTATTTCATGCTTTCGATCGTGATCATGTGGTTGTAGGCGTCCATGTCCGGATTGGCGTCCTGGACTTCCTTGCCGAACCAGCCGGTCTCGATGATGAGGTGGATGCCGTCGCGCATCGGAGAAACCGCGAGGATCGTGTCCAGCGCGCGCTTCACATCGACGTTGCCCTGGCCAAGGATGCATCCGACCGGAACCAGCGGGCCGTTCGCACCGCCGAAGCAGCTGTCGATGATCTTGGTGTCCTTGATGTGGGTCGTGATCGCCCATTTGGACATGTAGTCGATGTCTTCGTTCGGATCGGTGTTGGTGAAGAATCCGTTCGCGGTGTCGTAGGCGCAGCCCACATGCTTGGATCCCACGGCGGTGTAGATCTCGTCGAATTCCTTGCCGGTGAAGTCGAGGTGGTTCTCCAGCGCACCGTACAGTCCATACTTTTCCAGCAACGGGGCGGCGACTTTGAGGCTGGCGATCAGGTTCGCCTTCTGCTCCGCGCCGGTCCAGCCGGGAGTGGTGTTCCAGCGGGTGGTCTGGGCTTTCAGCCGGCCCCATGCGCCGCGCAGGATCTTGAGGCCACGGGCTTTGGCATCCACAAGGCTCTGCTCGAACACTTCGCGCGCTTTGACCGGGTCCGCGCCCTGCCAGCCTACCAGCTCGAATGCGCTCGGGCTCAGGCGTCCTTCGGTCTCAAAGCCGTACTCCGCCATCTTTTCGTAGATCTTGTTCATGTCTTCCGGGCTGACACCGAAGGGGGACGGAACGAAGACGCCGCATCCCATCTCCTTGGCGGCTTTCATCTGCCAGTAGGCCTTATCCAGCGTGGACAGTTCCTTGGGCGCAGGATAGGTGAATCCGACAAATCCGATCTTTGCATTGTTCTTGTACATGCTTTCTCCTCCTGTAGATCTGGGCGTTTGGAATCGTGTATCCACGTCGTATTGTAATACTATTTTGTTCGCTATGCGTACGAATTCGCCCATTTATGGAAGATTTTTCACGTACAGACTCCGAAGCACCCCTTCCCGTTTCAAAATGAGCTACTTGAGATTGGTCCGTCCCATGAGATGCATGTCGACTTCGCGTGCAGCCTGCCGCCCTTCGCTGATTCCCCACACCACCAGCGATTGCCCCCTCCGCATGTCTCCCGCTGCAAACACCTTGTCCACACTGGTGGCATACCCGTCCGGCCGGGTCTCCACGTTCGAACGGGGGTTACGCGCCACACCGAGCTGTTCCAGCAGCGTATCCTCCGGTCCGAGGAATCCCATCGCAAGCAGCACGAGCTGCGCCGGCCAGATCCGTTCGGAGCCGGGGACCTCCCGCATGGACATCCTTCCCGAGTCGTCCCGCACCCATTCGACTCCCACGGTATGGACTTCCCGGACGCGCCCGTCCGCATCGCCGACGAACCGCTTGGCCGTGACGCAGAAGCTGCGCGGATCCGCCCCGTTCAGACGGATGGCCTCTTCCTGGCCGTAGTCGACCTTGTGGATGCGCGGATACTGGGGCCACGGATTGGCTGCCTCGCGTTCATCCGGACTCTTTGGCATGATCTCCATCTGCCGCACCGACCGGCACCGGTGACGCAGCGCCGTGCCGACGCAATCCGTGCCCGTGTCTCCGCCCCCGATGATGACAACGTCCTTGTCTTCCGCGGACAGGTTCTTTCCGTCCGTCAGGCCGGAGTCCAGCAGGCTCCGCGTATTGGCGGTCAGGAAGTCGACCGCGAAGTGGATCCCCTTCAGGTTGCGGCCTTCCACCGGGAGGTCGCGTGGCTTGGTCGCCCCGCCGCACAGGACGACCGCATCATGCTCGGCCAGCAGCCGGTCCGCGGGGTAGTCCTTGCCGACTTCGCAGCGGGTGACAAATTCGACCCCCTCCGCGGACATCTGCTCCACGCGCCGGGTCACGATCCGCTTGTCCAGTTTCATGTTCGGGATGCCGTACATCAGCAGGCCCCCGACCCGGTCCGCGCGCTCGTAAACCGTGACGCGGTGTCCCGCCTGGTTGAGCTGGTCCGCCGCGGCCAATCCCGACGGGCCCGACCCGACCACGGCAACGCGTTTCCCGGTGCGGACGGCCGGCGGATCGGCCTGCTGCCATCCGCGCTCGAATGCAGTGTCGATGATCGAGCACTCGATGTTCTTGATGGCGACCGGTTCCGCAGGCAGCCCGCAGGTGCAGGCCCCTTCGCAGGGCGCCGGACAGACGCGGCCGGTGAATTCCGGGAAGTTGTTGGTCTTTCGCAGCCGCTTCCACGCCATCCGCCACAGTCCGTGGTACGCCAGGTCGTTGAACTCCGGCATCAGGTTGTGGAGCGGGCAGCCGGACACCATGTTGTTGATCATCATTCCGGTCAGGCAATACGGAATGCCGCAGTTCATGCAGCGCGCCCCCTGGCGCCGGAGTTCCTCCGGAGTCAGCCGGTCGTGGAACTCGTCCCAGTCCCCGATCCGATCCATCGGATCCCTGTCCGCGGGGATCTGTCTTGCGTATTCGATAAATCCTGTAGGCAGGCCCATACGTGTTTCTCCTGTTCTTGTTGTCCGTTTGCGGCGTCTGTCCCCGGCCGCGGTCAGTTTCCGCTTGCGCGGGACAGGTCCGCGAGATTGGCTTCAAAAGCCGCCATGATCGCTTCCTCCCCGTCGAGTCCCGACCGGGTCGCCTGCGCGATCGACTCCAGCATGCGACGGTAGTCGGTCGGGAGCACCTTGACGAAACGGGGCACGCTCTTCTCCCAGGATTCGAGGAGGGAACGTCCGACCGTGCTCCCTGTATATCCGACATGCCGCTCGATCATCGAGCGGACCTCCCCGATTTCGACAGGGTCCTCGAGCGTGCCGACCTCCACCATCTCGCGGTTGACCCGCTCTCCAAAATGCCCGTCCGCATCCAGCACATAAGCGATGCCCCCGGACATGCCCGCGCCGAAATTGCTCCCCGTCCTGCCCAGGATGACGACCCGGCCTCCGGTCATGTACTCGCACCCGTGGTCGCCGATCCCCTCCACGACCGCCTGCGCTCCGGAATTCCGGACACAGAAGCGTTCGCCCGCGATTCCTCGGATGTAGGCTTCACCCCCGGTGGCTCCGTACAGGTTGACGTTCCCTGTGATGATGTTCTCCTCGGGGACGAAACCGGCGTCCGCGGGGGGATACACCACCAGTTTTCCGCCGGACAACCCCTTCCCGAAGTAATCGTTCGCTTCGCCCTCCAGCACCAGCGTCACCCCCCGCGGGACAAACGCTCCGAAACTCTGTCCGGCCGATCCCTTCAGGCGCAGCACCGCGGTGTCGTCCGGGAGCCCCTCGGCGCCGAAGCGCCGGGTGATCTCGCTGCCCAGGATCGTCCCGACCACACGGTCGGTGTTCCGGATGCGGATCCGG
>JAGOFF010000170.1 GCA_017997315.1 Clostridia bacterium | reverse complement strand
GTTTTGCTGTCCATCCCAGCCGCATACGATGAACATCAAACGCTTGTTTGCGTATACGATTGTCATTCCGTACCGCTTAGTGGTATCATCCAAGTACTTTGCATATCAAACAGATTCAGTGCCACGGGAGGTGGGTCCGCCGGCCTGGCGGCATGGGATGGCCGATTACGAGAAACAATTCAACGACGTTCTGCTGGACATCTTCGACGGAATCCTGATCACGGAGGAAAAAGCGCTCCGGACCGGGAGTTTCAGTGATTTGACCATCGCCGAGATGCATACGCTTGAAAGCATCGGACTGTACGACGCGCGCACCATGAGTGAAACCGCGGCGACGCTCGGAGTGACCACCGGCACATTGACCGTCGCGGTCGACCGGCTGGTGCGAAAAGGCTATGTACGCCGGGAGCGCGACCTTTACGACCGGCGCATCGTGCGCGTCATGCTCACCAAGAAAGGCAAGCTTGCCTATCGGATCCACAGCAAGTTCCACCGGCTGCTGGTCGAGCGCATCACGAACGGTCTGGACGAGGACCGGCGGACGCTGCTGCTCGGCATGCTGGAAAACATTGCCGGTTTCATCCATGAACAGGTCCGCCGCTACGACTACGAACGTCTGTCGGTCCGCGGCCAACTCGGGAAGGAGTCCTGACATGGCGGCGAGACAGGACAGGAAAGAGATCCTCTCCAAGACAACAGCCTGCATCGCATCCGTACTGTCGGTCCCCGCGGAACCCATGAACGAGGACACCTCGTTTACCGCGGACCTGGTGGTCGACTCTTTGCTGATGTATGAGATCGTGATCGAACTCGAGGATCTTTTCGACATGCGGATTTCCGACAGCGACATCGACCGGATCGAAACCATCGGAGACATCGTGGATTTCGTCCTCGCCTACAGGGACTGAAGAGGGACAGATATGGAAATCGTCAAAGGGACGTTCGGATACGATGTCAGGGAGTGCCGCGACCTGCGCGGACTGGTGCGCGACGTGGCGGAGCGGTACGCGGACCGGGTCGCCTTCCGTTTCAAGGAAACCCCGAAAGCGCCTGTCGAGACGCGCACCTACCGCATGTTCGCGCGCGAGATGGACGCACTCGGCACCGCGCTCGCGGCGCAAGGGCTGACGGGTCGCCATATCGCCGTCATCGGGGAGAATTCCTACTACTGGTGCCTGTCCCACGCCGCGGTCATCAACGGGGTGGGGGTCATCGTGCCGCTGGACCGGCTGCTGCCTCCGGAGGAGATCCTGGGATTGCTCGTGCGTGCCGGAGTGTCCGCTGTGATGTACGACGGTGCGTTCCAGGACGTCATGCGGAAAGCCGCGGCGCAGATCCCCGGAATCGTCCGGTACATCTGCATCCGCAGCGCCACCCTCAAGACCGTGGAGGGCGACGAACCGTTCCTCCTGCCGGCTGAAGCGGCCGGACGGTCCGGGCGCGCGTTCCTGCGCCTCCAGGATCTGCTCGAGGAGGGCGGCCGGCTGCTGGACGGGGGTTGCCGCGACTACACCGGCGTGTCGATCGATCCGTCCGCGATGTCCGCGCTCCTGTACACGTCGGGGACGACCAGCACGTCCAAGGCGGTGAAGCTCTCCCACGCGAACATCGCTGCCGACCTCCGCGGCATGGCCGGGATCATCCAGATCCCCGCCGGAACCCGCATGCTGTCCATCCTGCCGCTCCACCACACGTTCGAGAACACGTGCGGACTGTATATGGCGCTATTTGTCGGTGCCGAGATCCACGAATGCGACGGATTGCGGTACATCCAGGCCAATATGCAGGAATACGGCATCGACATGCTGATCGGCGTCCCTGCGATTTTTGAAAACTTCCACTCCAAGGTGAAAGACACCCTGCGCAAGACCGGCAAGACGAAGACCGTTGCGGTCATGCGCGTCGTCACCCGGGTGCTCCGCCACATCGGAATCGACATCCGGCGCAAGGTGTTCAAGCGCATTCTGATGGCTTTCGGCGGCCGGCTCGCGATCGGGATCTGCGGCGCCGCCCCGATCGATCGGGAGATCATCCGCTTTTTCGACGACATCGGATTCCGGATCTATCAGGGGTACGGCCTGACGGAGACCTCGCCGGTCGTCGCAGGCTGCGGGACGGTGAAATTTGTCGCCGGTACCGTCGGACGGCCGGTCTCGGGCGTCGAGGTCGGCATCGACAACCAGCAGGCCGGTGAAGAAGGGGAGATCCTCGTTCGCGGCCCCATCGTGATGCTCGGATACCATGACGATCCGGAGCTCACCGCGGAGGCGATCGATGCGGACGGATGGTTCCACACCGGGGACGTCGGCCGGATCGATCCGCGCAACGGATGCCTGTCGATCACAGGCCGGATCAAGTCCATGATCGTTCTCAAGAATGGAAAAAAGGTGTTCCCCGAAGAGCTGGAGTTTCTGATCGGGCAGTTCGACTACATCAAGGAAGCCATGGTCTGGGGGGACGAGGACGCGGACGGAGACGTCTACCTGAGCGCCCGTTTTGTCGTCGACCGCCAGAAACTGGAAGCGGACGGCAAGTCCGGAGCGGATGAGAACGAGTTGCGCGCCATGCTCGACGACCTCGTGAAAAAGGTAAACGCCGCGCTTCCTTCGTTCAAATCCATCCGATACTACGTGTTCGGTTTCCAGGAACTGGTCAAGACCACCACGCTCAAGGTCAAGCGCAACATCGAGATCCAACGCATCCGGGAATTCATGGCAAAGACCAGCATCCGCTGGAAAGAACTGACCGGCCGGAACTTCGACCGGATCCGCGAGACCGGACCGGCGGAAGACGCCGCCCCCTCCGACAAAGCCAGGGATGAATCACCCCGATAAACCCAATCGATCAGCGGGAGGGAATGCAATGGCGGAGATGGGAAGGTACCCCGACGGCAAGTTGATTTTCCTCATCAATCCGACTTCGGGGAAGGCATCGGGACAAAAACGGCTGGCGGAGACACTGGCGGCGCTCGAGGAACGCGCGGAACCCGGACGCGTGCTGCGTGTCCTTACCGAAGCGCCGGGCCACGCCGCCGTGCTCGCCGAGGAGCTGTCCTCCAAGGTCGGCCCTCACGCCACGTTGTTTATCTGCGGCGGGGACGGAACGGTCCACGAGGCTGTGAACGGGCTGATGGCGGCGGGAGACGCCGCGCTGCCGTTCGCTGTACTGCCTGCGGGGACCGGAAACGATTATGCCCGTCACCTGTACGGATGCACGGACTTTACCCGGATTCTGGACGACATGGCGGGGGGGCGTCTGCGTCTGTCCCCGGTCGACGTGGTCCGCGCCAACGGGAGATACTGCGCCAATGTCATGTCGTTCGGTCTCGACACCCGGGTTCAGATGATCAATGAAAAACTGGCGGCGAAAGCGGCTTTCCTGGGGGAGTCCACCTTTGTGCTTTCCGCGCTGGCGGGACTGCTGGGACGCCGATCGTTCCGGATGAGGCTGGAGGCGGAAACCCTGCAGCCGGACGGCCGGCCCGGCCGGGCGACCATGGAGTGCAGGTATATCCTGCTGGCGATCTGCAACGCGGAGTATTACGGCGGGGGATTCCAGCCCGTGCCGGGAGCGGACAGCACGGACGGGCTGCTTGAGATCTGCCAGGTCGACACCTTGGGGCTGCCGGGAATCCTCCGGCTGCTCCCGCGTTATCGGAAAGGCACCCATCTGGATCATCCCGCGGTCCATCGGCTGACGGTGAGAAAAGGGACGCTGGTTTCATTGGACGGAACGGTCCCCCTGCTGGGGAACATGGACGGTGAAGTGTTCACCGCAGAGCGGCTTGAGTTCGAATGCCTGCCTTCCGCTCTTCGCGCCTATCGGTCGGCACCTGCGGAAACCTGAGCGTCAGCGGGGCGGACACTCAATCCTGCGGGGGGAGTATCCGAGGGACACGCTTGGCCCGGAACCGTTCATTCATCCACTCCGTCAGCGCATCGGTCATCTCGTGCGCATCCGCGTAATCCTTCGGCAGGAAGGGCTTGCCGTACGTGATCACAAGCTGCTTGCGCCGAAGCGTTCCGGGCTGGAACGGTTGCGGATTCTTCATATGGCGGTTGAAGATTTCGTACCCGCCGTCCAGAAAGACCGGGACAAGAGGGACGCAGGCCTTGAAGGCGACATAGGCCGCGCCGTCCTTGAACTCCCCCAGCTGCCCGTCTTCGGACCGTGTGCCCTCGGGATGGACCAACAGGATCTCTCCCTTTTCGACTTCCTTCTTTGCCAGGATCAGACCGCGGATCGGATTTCCGAACCGGTCGACCTGGATTCCCCGCCCGACCCGCAGGATCAACTTGCCGAGCCATCCGTGACGGGTCTTGAGGTCGGACGCCGCCAGACTGCAGAAATGCCGGAAATGTCCTTTGGGCAGATAAGCGCCGATCCACATCCCGTCGATGTAGGTCTCATGGTTTGCGGCAAGCACATAGGGTGGTGAAGAGGGAATGTTCTCACGGCCTTCGACCGTAATGCGGAGCAGCCGACGGGACAGGCCCATGGCGATCCAGTTCGCGAGATGTCCGACGACTCCTCGGGGAGTCGGAGCGGAGACAGGAAAGAAGACAGACCGGGTATCCAACAAGTCGATCCTTTCTGGTGGACGCGACGACGCCGGGCGGACACCCGACGCTTCTTTTTTGCTAAAGGATATCATAAGATGGTCTGGAATGACAGTTGAACCGGAGGGCCCATGTTCCAGACAGAGTTCCGTGTGCGGTATTACGAGACCGACGCAATGGGGATCGTGCACCATTCCAACTACCTGCGCTGGTTCGAACTGGCGCGCACCGAATACCTGAGGGAGATCGGCACGCCCTATCGCGCTCTCGAGGAGTCCGGACTCCTGGCCGTCGTGCTGGAGGCCCACTGCAAGTACTTGCGTCCGGCCCGGTATGACGATCGGGTGACCGTGCGTGTCCGCCTGGGCGCATACACTCCGGTCCGGATCGAGCTGGTCTACGAGGTGCTTCGCGACGGGGAGTCCTTATGCTCCGGCTGGACACGGCACGCCTTCCTGCGCGACGGCAAGCCGGTCGCTCCCGCGCGGAGCGCGCCGGAACTCCATATGGCGCTCGAACAGGCGCTCCGGTCCGAATCGGAGAGGGAGGAAGAGCTTCATGACTGAGATGCCGACGGTCCACGTCGTCGAAGGACGCCAGAAAAAACTGCTGGCGGGGAGTCCATGGATCTACCGGAACGAGATCGCCTCGATCGACGGGGAGGTCGAAGCGGGCGGGCTGGTGCGTGCCGTGGATTTCCACGGCAGGCGGATCGGGACGGGGATCCTCAATCC
>JAGOFF010000008.1 GCA_017997315.1 Clostridia bacterium | reverse complement strand
CTCCCCGGCCTGGAAGAAGGTCGTCTGCGCTATAACGAACCCATGTCACGCCTGACCACGTTCCGGGTCGGCGGCCCGGCGGACGCCGTCCTCGCGCCGGCCGGCCCCGACGAACTGGTCCGGGCGTTGAAGCTCTGCCGCCAGCACGGCATTCCGGTCACCATCCTTGGAAACGGATCCAACGTGGTCGTCGCGGACGCGGGGATCCGTGGTCTGGTCGTAGCGTTCGGACCGCCTTTTTCCGGAATCGACATCCGCGAGGAAGGATCCGGATGGCATGAGGTCCGTGCCGAAGCGGGCGCGACGCTGGCCGCCGTGGCGGCACGCTGCGCCGCCGCCGGCCTGGAGGGGATGGAGTTCGCCTGCGGGATCCCCGGCACCATCGGCGGCGCGGTTTTCATGAATGCCGGCGCCTACGACGGGTGCATGGCGGATATCGTCCGCACGACGCGCGTCCTCGACGCGGATTTTCTGGAACATGCCATCGGAAAGGCGGAGCACCGGTTCGGCTACCGCGAGAGCGCGTTGATGCGGGACGGGACCATCATCCTTGAGACGCATCTTCTGCTGCGCGCGGGCAACCGGGAGTCGATCGGAGCGCGGATCGCCGAGCTGGGAGTGAGGAGGAGGCTGTCGCAGCCGCTTGAACTCCCCAGCGCAGGCAGCGCGTTCAAGCGCCCCCCCGGACATTTCGCCGGAAAGCTCATCTCCGATTGCGGCCTGCGCGGCCAGCGGATCGGTGGTGCACAAGTCTCGGAAAAGCATGCGGGGTTCATCGTCAACACCGGCGGAGCGACCGCCGCGGACATCCGGAATCTCGTACGGCTGGTCATGGAAACGGTCCGCGGAAGCACAGGGGTGTCCCTCGAACCGGAGATCCGTTTCATCGGGGAATGGGAAGACACGGCGGACAGGGGTTGATCCCCGGGAGGAGCGCCATGGAAGTCGTGATTCTGACAGGGATGTCCGGGGCCGGCAAGAGTTTTTCCGCCAAGTGCCTCGAGGACATGGGATATTTCTGCGTGGACAACCTCCCGCCGCACATGGTTCCCGAAATGATCAAGGCGTTTGAGGCCGGCGGCCAGACCGGCCAGGCGATCGAACGGCTCGCTTTTGTCGTCGACATCCGGAGCGCCGACATGTTCCGCGGACTCATCCCGTCGCTCCAGCGCGTGTTCGACACCGGCATCCCGTGCACCGTGATTTTTCTGGAAGCGGACAGCACCGAACTCATTGCGCGGTACAAGCAGACCCGGCGCAACCATCCGCTCGCCCGCGACATCAGCCTTTCCGCAGCCATCGAGGAGGAACGGCGGCGGCTGCTTCCGCTCAAGTCCTTCGCCACCGAAGTCATCGACACCACCCGGCTGTCTCCCTCGGATCTTCGCGACACGCTCCACCGGATCCTGGACAAGGAAGGGGACAAAGGGGAGATGTCGATCCTGATCCAGTCGTTCGGCTACAAATACGGACTGCCTCCGGACTCGGACATCGTTCTGGACGTACGGTTTCTGCCGAATCCGTTCTACCGGCGCGACCTGAGGATGTTCAGCGGTCTGGACGCCGAAGTCAGCCAGTACGTGCAGTCGTTTCCCGAGACCATCCGGTACATGGACCTCCAGGAAGAACTGCTTGCCTATACGATCCCGTTCTATCGGCGGGAGGGAAAACAGCGGCTGGTCGTGGCCATCGGCTGCACCGGCGGCCGGCACCGTTCGGTCGTGCTGGCCGCGGACCTCGCGGCACGTCTCCGGAACCGGGGCATGCCGGTGATCCTGCTCCACCGGGACATCGACAAGGATCCGCGCGCGTCCCGGGAGGACAATGCCTACCGCCCGGATCAGCCGGACGAGCCGGAAGCGGAGTCCTTGAACCCGTGAAACGCGTGACGGATGCGATTCGGGAACGGCTGGACGAGCTGGCCGAGCGCCCGGAGTACGGCCCCCAGACCGTGGTGATCGGCGGGGGTACCGGACTTTCGACGCTGCTGCGCGGGCTCAAGCGCTATACCTCCAACCTGACCGCCATCGTAACGGTCGCGGACAACGGCGGATCGTCGGGCATGCTCCGGGAAGATCTGGGCATCCTGCCGCCGGGCGACATCCGGAACTGTATCCTGGCGCTTGCGGAAACCGAACCCCTCATGGACGGCCTGATCCGGTACCGGTTCACCGAGGGGCGGCTCAAGGGGCAGAATTTCGGGAATCTTTTTCTCGCCGCACTGACCTCGATCTCCGGAAATTTCTATGACGCGGTACGCAACTTTTCCCGAGTACTGGCGGTCACCGGTCAGGTCATCCCGGTATCGCTCAGCGATATCCAGATCGCGGCCCGGCTCGAGGACGGCACGGTCATCCGCGGGGAAAGCTCGATCGGCGCCCGGGAGCCGGATCCGGGAAACGACATCGTCGAGATCACCATGGATCCCCCGGATGCCCGGCCCATGCAGGAAGCGGTCCAGGCGATCGACAGTGCACACCTGATCGTGCTCGGGCCGGGAAGCCTGTATACCAGCATCATTCCCAACCTGCTGTTTCCCGAGATCCGGGAGGCGATCGCCCGCAGCAGCGCGCCCCGCATCTATGTCTGCAACGTGATGACGCAGCCGGCCGAGACCTGCGGGTACGACGCCTGGCGGCACGTCCGAGCGCTGCTGCGGCATGCCGGCCGCGAGCGGGCCGCCGGCTTTCTGGACTATTGCATCGTGGACAACAGCGCGCATCGGCTGTCGGATGTGCTGCTCGCGCGGTACCGGTCCGAGGGGGCGGAGCCGGTGCCGCCGGCGCGTGATGCGCTGGAAGACGCAGGGCTGCGGGTCATCGAGGTGCCGTTGGCGATCGAGGACGGGGACAGGATCCGTCACGATTATGATCCGCTGGCGCGGACCGTCATGGCGGTCGCGGCGGGCGGCGGCCCGTTTGCCGCGGAAGGACCGGTGCCGGATGGCGTTCTCTCATGACGTGAAAGACGAGCTGGTCCGGGTGGAGAACCGGAAGCCCTGCTGCGCAGAGGCGGAAGTGCTCGCCGCGCTGGTGGTGGCCGCGCACGTGACGCCGGACGGGATCCTGTTCAACACGTCCCACCCCGGATACGCGGAACGGCTGGCACACCAGCTGGAGCGGCTGTCCGGTACGACGCCCGTCGTCCGTCGCGATAGCGGACACATCCGTGTCGCGGCGGAGGATCCGGCCGGATGCCTCCGCATTCTGGACGTGCTGTCCCGGTACGGATTCGATCCCCGGTCGCACGCAACGGATCCGGGTGTGTTTTCGGCGGTCTGCTGCCGGCGCGCCGCGCTGCGGGGAGCGTTCCTCGCCGGCGGCTCGGTCGGTGAACCGGACCGAGGATACCACCTGGAAATCGTCAGCCGCCACGAAGCCGCGATCCGGCTGGTCGACCGGCTGATGCGCATGGAGGGCATCCGTCCACGCCAGGGTTTCCGTGCGCCGTTCCACATCGCCTACCTGAAAGACGGAGGCAGGATCTCCGATTTTCTGCGTGCGACCGGCGCGCACGGCGCGTTGCTGGATTTCGAGAACCTGCGCGTGGAGAAGGATGTGCGGAATACCGTGAACCGGGTCGTCAACTGCGACACCGCGAATTCCACACGGGTCGCCGCGGCTTCGGCGCGGCAGCTGGAGCTGCTGCGTGCACTCGAGGAGGCCGGGACGCTGGGTTCGCTGCCTCAGGACCTGCGGGAAGCCGCTCAGGTCAGGCTGATGTACCCCGGTCTGTCGATCCGGGATCTCGGAGAACGGCTTTCCCCGCCTTTGGGCAAGTCCGGGATGAGCCACCGGCTGCGCAGGCTCGAGCGGATGGCGGAAGAACTGGCCGAATCCCCGGGAAAACAGGCCTGACCGGCGGACGGTTTCCATATCAGCCGACATCCTGTACGATGGATACGATAAACATCCCCGGGAGGATCCGATATGTCTACCCGATCGAATCGTTGGCTTGGAACCGCCATCGTGGCCATGGCCGCCGCCGTGATCGGCGCGGCGGTGACCGGCGGGGTGTTTCTGCGCGCCATCCTGCCGTCCCTGGAGACCGTCGTCCCGACGACGGCCGGGCCGTCCCCGTCCGTGACGTCCGGAACGGTGCCGACCGGTACCGCGGGGACATTGGGCGGCTTTGAGGAGACGGTCATCCGGGTCGCGGAGAGCGCGGGTCCGTCCATCGTCGGCATCTATGTGGAAATCCCTTCGGGCATCCTCTATACGGAAACCGGATCGGGCTCGGGCATCGTCATGTCCGATGACGGATACATCCTGACGAACAACCATGTCGTATGCGACACCCAGGGGAGCTATGTCAACGGCACCGTCCTGACCGTCTACCGCACGGACGGCGGGGAGCCGTACGCCGCCCGGATGGTCGGGCGCGACGCGCAGACCGATCTCGCCGTCCTCAAGATCGAGGCGGACGGACTGTCGCCCGCGGTATTCGGGGATTCGGACCAGGTGCGCGTCGGTCAGGCGACCATCGCCATCGGGAATCCCGCCGGACTGGATTTCATGGGTTCGGTGACGTCCGGGGTGGTCAGCGGGCTGGACCGCGAAGTCGTGCTCGAGAGCGGGGTCGTCATGCGGCTGATCCAGACCGATGCCGCGATCAATCCCGGAAACTCCGGCGGTGCGCTGCTGGACTCCTCCGGCAGGATCATCGGGATCAACAATGCCGGACTCGCCAAGGACGAATATGAGGGGGTCAACTTCGCGATTCCGTCCAACCTGGCGTTCGATGTGTTTGAGGGGATCAAGGCGAACTCCGGCAGTCCCGGCCGGCCGTACATGGGAGTGACGGTCCTGTCGGACGAGGAATACAAACAGATCCAGGAATCGTATGGCCTGCCTGAAGCCGGGGTGTACATCGCGACGGTCGCGCGCGGCGGTCCGGCGGAGGCGGCCGGACTGGCCGAGGGGGACGTGATCACCGCCTGGAACGGGCGACCCATCAGCGGGCTGTCCGACCTGACGGAAGCGATCGGCGCGCAGCAGCCGGGGGACGAGGTTGTCCTGACCCTGGTTCGGCCGGAGGACGGGGAGGCCGAGATCCATGTGGTTCTCGGGGAACGTTTCGACTAGACCGCCGGACGGTCGGATCCCGACAAACTTGCAATGAAAACGCCCCGCGGTATTCCGCGGGGCGTTCGGGATCGTATACCGTTTCCGGTCAACGACCGGTTTCCGGAGCTTTCTGCCCGGCTTTCTTGTCACGGACGAACCGCGCCGCGGACAGTCCGGCCGACGCGCCTTCCCCGACAGCGACCGAGATCTGGAGTACGCCGCCCGTACAGTCGCCCGCCGCGAAAAATCCGGGCAGCGCGGTCCGGCCGTCCCGTTCGACGACGATCGCGTTCCCTGCGGACGGGATGCCCAGCTTCAAGGCGAAATCCATGGCGGAGGCGGTACCCTCCGCGACAAACAATCCGTCGATGTTCATCCGGCACCCGTCTTCGAACAAAACGGCCCGGAGCACTTCGCCGTCCCCGTCGACCCCGGCGAGCGGACGTTCATCCAGCGAGGTCTTCTCCGGCATTTTCTCCAGAGGGACGGAAAGCTCGAGCGGCCGGCCGTTCGTGAGCCAGACAACGGAACCCGCGAAGGGCAGCAGGTCGGTCAGTTCGTGCAGCGCGAAGTCCGCGTTCCCGACGACCCCGACCGTTTTCCCCCGGTAGAAGAAACCGTCGCAGGTCGCGCAGTAGCTGACGCCCTTGCCCTCGTACTTCTCGATTCCGGCCAGCCGTACCCGGCGCTTGGGCATCCCGGTCGCGAGCACGACCGCATGGGATTCCCACGATGCGTCCGCGGTGGTCACGCGGAAGGTATCCTCCCACTCGATGCCGGTCACCACGCCTTCGGCGAACGATACGCCGAGACGGCGGGCCTGTGCGAGCGCATTCTTCTGGAGTTCCGGACCGGAGGTCGTCTCCGCGAATCCATAGTAGTTGTCGACCTTGTCCGCCCGGACCACCTGCCCGTCGTCGCGCGCGACCACGAGCACCGTCTGCCCGGCCCGGACCGCATAAATGGCGGCGGACAGTCCGGCGGGACCCCGGCCGATGACTATGACATCAAACATGATGTTCACCTCCCGGGTTCGAGTATACCGTATCCGGCCGGCACGGCGCCAGAAGGCCGGACAGGCCGGTCCGGTTCAATCGCTGAGGATCCGGCCGTCCGTCCCGATCGTCACGACCTGCCAGGGGATCATCTTTCCGCTGGCCATCAGCGCGTCGGTCACCGCCCGCTCGAGCCCGCCGCAGCAGGGGACTTCCATGCGGACCACCGTCACGCTCCTGATATCGTTGGCCCGGAGGATGGCGGCGAGCTTCTCCGCATAGTCCACCCCGTCGAGCTTGGGGCAGCCGACCAGCGTGATCCGGCCGCGCATGAAGTCCCGATGGAAGGCGGCGTACGCATAAGCCGCGCAATCCGCGGCGACCAGCAGCCGCGCGCCGCGGAGGTAGGGCGCGTTCACGGGAACGAGCTTGATCTGGCACGGCCACTGGGCAAGGTCGGATGCCGGCTCTTCCGGAGCGGGGGAGTCGGAATGGCCGGAGCACGAACATCCCGCCGTGGCTGGGCGGTCCGCGGCGTGCAGCGTGCGCGCCTGGGTGCCGGGGCATCCGCAGGGGAGGTCGGGCGCCTCTTCCGGCAGGGAGCCGCCTGCGGCGAGGACGGCCGCCTCGTCGAACGGAGCCGCTTCCCGCTCCTCGATCCGGATCGCACCGGTCGGGCATTCGGGCAGACAGTTCCCCAATCCGTCGCAGTAGGAGTCGGATACCAGCCTGGCTTTCCCGCCGACCAGCTGCAGCGCGCCCTCATGGCAGGCTCCGACGCACAGTCCGCATCCGTTGCAGAGAGCTTCGTCGATCGTGACGATCTTGCGTTTCATCTTATATTCTCCTTTGGTTTTTCTCCTGTTTTCGGTTACCATCGTGAGTGTATCGGTTTTTCCACGGACGATCTGTTGCCGATGCAACGTAAAGGAGAACAATATGACAGACCCGAGACTGGATCGGCTCGCCAAGATCTTCCTTCATCACTCCCTGCGCCTCGAAAGGGGAGACGGATTTCTGGTGACCGCCACCACCGAGGCGGTTCCGCTGGTCAAGGCGATCCTGCGGGAGTCCGCGGAGACGGGGGTTTTCCCGGTGGTGGAACTCACGGACGAGGAGGTTTCCCGCCTGCGCAGCTCTCTGTTCGATCCGGAGGATCCGGCCGCCGTTGCGTTCCTGGACACCGCGGCGCGCCGCGAGGTCGGCCGGTGGGAGGATCTCAAAGGACGCATCGCCATCCGGGGCAGCGTGAACGCGAGTGAAATGAGCGGAGTCCCCCGGGACCGCATGCGGCTTGTGACCGAGCGGAACCGCCCGGTCCAGGATCTTGTGGTCAACCATCGCAAATGGGTGCTCTTCGATTGGCCCACACGCGGCATGGCGCAAAAGGCGGGCATGCCGTACGACCGGTTCTTCGACTACACAATGGAGGTGTCCGACCTCGACTACGACCGCCTGGAAGCCGATGAGACCGTGCTGGCGGGCTATCTTTCCCGTGCGGACCGGGTCCGGATCGAGGGGCCCGGCACAGACCTCACCTTTTCGGTGGCAGGCATCCCGACGGTATGCTGCTGCGGCCGCAGGAACGTCCCGGACGGAGAGGTCTACACCGCGCCGGTCGCGGGCACGGTCGAGGGGCGTGTGACTTACAATGTCGAGACGACTTACTGGGGCAGGACTTTCCGGAATGTCTCCCTCGAGTTTTCCGCCGGAAAGGTGGTCCGCGCGGACTGCGACGGCGACCGTGACGCCCTGGCTTCGATCCTCGATGCGGATCCGGGCGCCCGACGGATCGGCGAGTTCTCGTTCGGGGTCAACAACGCGATCCGCGAACCGATCGGGAACATCCTTTTTGATGAGAAGATCGGCGGTTCGTTCCACCTGACACCGGGTGCGGCGTACGAACGGGCGGACAACGGCAACCGTTCCTCGATCCACTGGGATCTTGTCTGCATCCAGCGGCCCGAACACGGGGGCGGCCGGATCTGGCTGGACGGGATGCTCCTGCGCGAGGACGGCCGGTTTCTGCCGGACGATCTGCAGGGACTCAATCCCTGAGCCGGACTTCCCGGGCCGGAGAGAGTCCGCGCCGGATTTGTGCTACTATTTTCTTATCCATTTCCAGATCCATGGCAACGCGCAGCGCCGCGAAAGCCGGAAACGGCTAGAGAAAGCGAGGAGACTCCGATGAGTGACGGTTACCAGCCCAATCCCGCCCCCGCCCCGACCCCCGTCCCCACCAGCGCCGACCAGGTGATCGGCGAGGCCACCAGCATCCTCGGCACTTTCATGAAGGATCCCGTCGGTTCGGTCCGCGCGGCCTGGGACCAGAAAAAGCTCGTCATGGCACTGGTCGTGGCAGGCGGCTTCGTGGTCGTGCAGCTGCTCAATTCGATCCTGTCCGGCTGGGGATACTCCAAGTTCGGAGCCATCCTGCTGAACTGGATCCGCTACTCGGTCACCGAGATCGTCCTGCTTGCCGTGCTCGCTTTTGTCTGCACCCTGCTGGTCCACGGACATGACAGCACCGGTATTGTCGGCGCACTGTCCGGCGTGGGTGTCGCGGCCATCCCGTACCTCGCCGCGTTCGCCGCGAGCACGGTGGTCCTGCTGATCGAACGGATCCTCCCGTTCGGCGTCATGGTATGGATCTGCAACCTGCTCCAGGCCGCGCTCGGTGCGCCGTTCTACATCGCGATGTTCATCCTGCTCGCCCTGGCGGTCCGCCGCAAGACCCTGCGAGAGGACGACTACACGGTCGCCAAGAACACAGTGGTGCTCGCGGTCGCCTTCTTTGTCGCCAACTATCTCGTCACCTGGCTGCTTTGGTAACAATATCATCTGTTTCGTGGAGGCCGTGAAAACATGCTCGACATCAACCTGATCCGCAAAGAAACCGAAAAAGTCCGCGAGGGCCTGGCACGCAAGGGGTGCCGGGTTGACCTCGACGCCTTTCTCGACGGCGACCGCCGCCGGCGGGACCTGATCCAGGCCGGGGAGACGCTCAAGGCGGAGCGCAACCGCTCCTCCGCGCAGATCCCGGTCCTCCGCAGGGAGGGCAAGGACGCGTCCGCGCTGATGGCGGACATGAAACGGATCGCGGAGCGGATCCGGGCGATCGACGAGGAACTGGCCGTTCTGGAAAGCGCCCAGCAGGAGTTTCTGGAGGGGTTGCCCAACCTCCCGGCGGACGACGTTCCGGCCGGCGGCAAGGAAAACAACCAGGTGGTCAGCGTGTTCGGTTCCCAACCGTCGTTCGGCTTTGAGCCGCAGCACCATGTGGATCTCGCCGAGAAGCTCGGCCTCATCGACTACGTCCGGGGGGCCAAGCTCGGCGGCAGCGGCCATTGGATCTATCGCGGCGACGGCGCGCGGATCGAGTGGGCGCTGCTCTCCTACTTCATGAGCGAGCACCACAAGGACGGCTACGAGATGATCCTGCCCCCTCATATCCTCAACTGGCAATGCGGCTACACCGCAGGCCAGTTCCCCAAATTCTCGGACGAAGTGTTCCAGATCCGCGGGGATGAAGGGGAGCCGGACGGGGGGAAGGGATTCACCCGTTTTCTCCTCCCGACCTCCGAGACCGCTCTGGTCAACCTGTATCGGGACGAGGTCATCGACGCGTCGCAACTGCCGCTCAAGCTGTACGCCTACAGCCCCTGCTACCGCAAGGAGGCCGGGAGCTACCGGGCCGAAGAGCGCGGGATGATCCGCGGCCACCAGTTCAACAAGATCGAAATGTTCCAGTACACGCTGCCGTCGGATTCCGGACGGGCGCTCCGGGAACTGGTCGGCAAGGCCTCCGCCCTGATGGAGGGTCTCGGCCTGCACCACCGCGTCAGCCGGCTGGCTGCCGAGGACTGCAGCGCGTCGATGCGCGAGACCTGCGACATCGAAGTCTGGATTCCGAGCATGAACATCTACAAAGAGGTCAGTTCGGCATCCAACGCGGGCGACTACCAGGCGCGCCGGGGCAACATCAAGTACCGCGATCCGGAAACCGGCCGGCTCGAGTTCGTCCATACGCTCAACGCATCCGGACTGGCCACCAGCCGGATCCTGCCGGCGATCCTCGAACAGTGCCAGCAGGCGGACGGCTCGGTGGAGATCCCGGCTGTCCTGCGCCCCTGGATGGACGGTCAGGAACGGATCGCGCCCCGGGCGTGACACGCGTCCCGACAGACCCTGCGGACCGTCCGCTTCCCGGCGGACGGTCCTTTTCTGCCCTGTTTTTCGTCGTTTTCACAGGGAGCGTCCGCGATTTACAAAGCGGATAACCGGTGATATACTGAATTGCCTGTGCGCAAAAGCCACAGAAGCGACCATCCCATCATCAGGAAAGGAGGTGTATTGATGCCTACGTTCAACCAACTGGTAAAGGCGGGCAGGACCGACAAACGTTACAAGTCCGCGTCCCCGGCGCTGCAGACCGGCCTGAACACCCTGAAAAAGGTGCCGACCGACCTGTCGTCCCCCCAGAAGCGGGGAACCTGCACCGTGGTCAAGACCACGACCCCCAAGAAGCCGAATTCCGCGCTTCGGAAGGTGGCCAGAGTCCGGCTCACCAACGGTATCGAGGTCACGGCGTACATTCCGGGAGTGGGTCACAACCTGCAGGAGCACTCCGTCGTCCTCGTCCGCGGCGGCAAGGTCAAAGACCTGCCGGGCTGCCGTTACCACATCATTCGCGGCACGCTGGACACAGCGGGCGTCGCGAACCGCATGCAGGGCCGTTCCAAGTACGGAGCGAAGCGCCCCAAGGCGGCCAAGGTCAAGCGCTGACGGCGCGGACCGTCCGGCCGGAAGGCCGGGGTTGGACAAAAGCGATCAGTACACTGTCATATACAACGCCCGCAAGGGCGGCCGGAAACGGCGATATGGCTCTGACTGGCGCCGACACGGACCCAACCAGCCGTGAGTACCTATGGTTTCGGGGCGATACGCGCCCCGCATAATCATGAAAGGAGGGAAGACAAGTGCCAAGAAAAGGCCATGTACCGACAAGAGAGGTGCTGCCCGATCCCATCTATGGCGATGTTCGAGTGACCAAGCTCATCAACAACATCATGCTCGACGGGAAAAAGGGCGTTGCACAGAAAATCTGCTATGACGCTTTCGAGATCGTCAAGGCGCGTTCCGGACAGAGTCCGCTGGACGTGTTCAACAAGGCTCTCGAAAACGTGATGCCCGCACTCGAGGTCAAGGCGCGCCGCGTCGGCGGATCGAACTACCAGGTTCCGATCGAAGTCCGTCCGGAGCGCCGCCAGACGCTCGGTCTGCGCTGGCTGGTGTCCTTTGCCCGCAACCGCAGCGAACGCACCATGAAAGAACGCATCGCCAACGAGATTCTTGACGCCTCCAACGGCGCCGGCGGCGCTTTCAAGCGAAAAGAAGACATGCACCGCATGGCGGACGCCAACCGTGCATTCGCACATTTCCGCTGGTAACCGTCCGCATCCCCGTCCGGGATCCGCGGACACGGGTTCCGGCGGGCCGTCCGCATGACGGCCCGGCTACACCCCCCAAAGAAAGAGGAGCTCTACCAGAATGCCCAGGCAGTTCCCACTGGAGAAAACACGCAATATAGGTATCATGGCGCACATCGACGCCGGAAAGACCACCACGACCGAGCGCGTCCTGTTCTACACGGGGCGTATCCATCGTGTCGGTGAGGTGCATGAGGGCGCTGCCACCATGGACTATATGGTCCAGGAGCAGGAACGCGGGATCACCATCACATCCGCCGCGACCACGGCCCAGTGGAAAGGGCATCGGATCAACATCATCGATACCCCGGGCCACGTCGACTTCACGGTCGAGGTGGAGCGTTCCCTTCGCGTGCTGGACGGCGCCGTAACGCTGTTCTGCGCCAAGGGGGGCGTCGAGCCCCAGACCGAAACGGTCTGGCGCCAGGCCGACCACTACCACGTGCCTCGCATGGCGTATGTCAACAAGATGGACATCATGGGAGCGGATTTCTTCCGCGCCGTCGACATGATGAACACGCGCCTGGGTACCCGGGCGATCCCCATCCAGCTGCCGATCGGCAAGGAAGCCGATTTCATCGGGATCATCGACCTCGTCCGCATGAAGGCCGAGATCTATCTCGACGAAATGGGTGAAAACGTCCAGGAGGGCCCGATCCCTGCCGACCTGGAAGCGCTCGCCCGGGAATGGCATGACAAGATGGTCGAGACGGTAGCGGAGAGCGACGACGCGCTGACCGACAAGTTCCTCGAGGGCGAGGAGATTTCGGAAGCCGAGATCAAGCGCGCCCTGCGCACGGCGACCATCGACTGCCGGCTGACCCCGGTCCTGTGCGGCTCCTCGTACAAAAACAAAGGTGTGCAGTTGATGCTGGACGCCGTGATCGACTATCTCCCGTCCCCGCTGGACATCCCCCCCATCAACGGCCTGGATCCCCAGACCGAAGAGGAGGACGTCCGTCCGGCGGATGACGACGCTCCGTTCTCCGCACTGGCGTTCAAGATCCTGTCCGACCCGTTCGTCGGCAAGCTCTGCTTTTTCCGGGTATATTCCGGGACCCTCGAAGCGGGTTCGTACACCTTGAACTCCACAAAGAAAAAGAGGGAGCGCGTCGGACGCATCCTCCAGATGCACGCCAACCACCGCGAAGAGATCGACAAGGTCTATTCCGGGGACATCGGCGCGATCGTGGGACTCAAGGACACCACCACCGGGGATACTCTCTGCGATGAGAAAAACCCGATCATCCTGGAATCCATGGAGTTCCCTGAAACGGTCATTTCGGTGGCCATCGAACCCAAGTCCAAGGCCAGCCAGGACAAGATGATGACCGCGCTCACCAAGCTCGCGGAAGAGGATCCGACGTTCAAGACCTACACGAACACCGAAACCGGCCAGACGATCATCGCCGGGATGGGCGAACTCCATCTGGACATCATCGTCGACCGCCTGTTCCGCGAGTTCAAGGTCGAGGCCAACGTCGGCGCCCCTCAGGTCGCCTACAAGGAAACGATCCGCAAGACCGTCCGTTCCGAAGGCCGCTTCATCCGCCAGACCGGCGGTCACGGCCAGTACGGACACTGCGTGATCGAAATCGAGCCGACGGAACCCGGTTCGGGGTATGAATTCGTCAACAAGACGATCGGGGGTTCGATCCCCAAGGAGTTCATCGCCCCGATCGACAACGGCATCCAGGAGGCCATGCTCAGCGGCGTGCTGGGCGGCTATCAGGTCGTCGACGTGCGGGTTACGCTGCTGGACGGTTCCTACCACGAGGTGGACTCTTCGGAGATGGCATTCAAGATCGCCGGCTCCATGGCGTTCAAGGACGGTTGCCGCAAAGCGGATCCGGTCCTGCTCGAGCCCATCATGCGGGTCGACGTCACGGTGCCAGAGGAGTACATGGGCGATGTCATGGGCGACATCAGCGCGCGGCGCGGCCGCATCGAGGGCATGGAAGCGCGCAGCGGCGCTCAGCAGATCGTCTGCAAGGTTCCGCTCTCGCAGATGTTCGGTTATGCGACGATCCTGCGGTCCCGCACCCAGGGACGCGGCACGTTCGTCATGCAGATCAGCCACTTTGAAGAGGTTCCCAAGGGCATCATGGAGCAGATCCTGAAAAAATGATGCCCGCAGGTTCCGCCCGGTTCGCCGGTTCTTGCAGAAAAAAAGCAATATAGTACAATGGTTGATGCAGGCGTTTTGCTTGGCAGCCAAAACATGCGATGATCAGCTTCCAAGGCTGAAAAGGAGGATTCAACCACAATGGGCAAGGCAAAATTTGAAAGAACCAAGCCGCATGTCAACATCGGCACGATCGGCCACGTCGATCACGGCAAAACGTCCCTGACGGCCGCCATCACCAAGGTCCTCGCCTTCGAGGGAACCGCATCCTATACGTCGTACGACAACATCGACAAGGCACCTGAAGAGCGTGCCCGCGGTATCACGATCAACACCTCGCACGTCGAGTACCAGACCAAGGCGCGCCACTATGCGCACGTCGACTGCCCAGGGCATGCCGACTACATCAAGAACATGATCACCGGTGCCGCGCAGATGGACGGCGCGATCCTGGTCGTATCCGCGGCGGACGGCCCGATGCCCCAGACCCGCGAGCACATCATCCTGGCGCAGCAGGTCGGCGTTCCCTGCATCGTCGTGTTCCTCAACAAGTGCGACATCGCCGACGAGGAACTGGTCGAGCTCACCGAGATGGAAGTCCGCGACCTCCTCAACACCTACGGCTTCCCCGGCGACGACACCCCGGTCATCAAGGGCTCCGCGCTGGTCGCGCTCGAAAGCACCAGCAACGACCCCAACGCGCCCGAGTACAACTGCATCCATGAACTGATGAAAGCGGTCGACGAATTCATCCCGACTCCGGCGCGTCCGACCGAGCTTCCGTTCCTGATGCCTGTCGAGGACGTCTTCACGATCACCGGACGCGGAACCGTCGCGACCGGCCGTGTCGAGCGCGGCGTCGTCAAGATCGGCGACCCCGTCGAGATCGTCGGACTGCAGGATGCCCCCCGCTCGACCGTCGTCACCGGCGTCGAGATGTTCCGCAAGCTGCTTGACCAGGCGCAGGCCGGCGACAACATCGGCGTGCTGCTCCGCGGCGTGAACCGCAACGAAGTCGAGCGCGGACAGGTCGTCTGCAAGCCCGGCTCCATCAAGCCGCACACCCACTTCACCGGTCAGGTCTACGTCCTGACCACCACCGAAGGCGGCCGCCACAAGCCGTTCTTCTCCGGATACCGTCCGCAGTTCTACTTCCGGACCACCGACGTCACCGGAGTCGCGGAACTGCCCGAGGGTGTCGAGATGTGCATGCCGGGTGACCATGTCACCATCACCGTCAAGCTCATCACCCCGATCGCGATGGAGCAGGGCCTCAAGTTCGCCATCCGCGAAGGCGGCAAGACGGTCGGCTCCGGCACCGTATCGACCATCATCGAGTAAGGACCGGTTCCGTTCCACTCTGGATCCGCAGGGGCCGCTTCTTTCGGGAAGCGGCCCCTTTGTATCCTGGAGCACTTGCCGCCCGCGGCGCGGACGGTATAATGGTAAAATCGTAATGGAATCCCGGCAAAGACACGAAAGGGCTTGAAACAGGCGACCGAAGCATGCGAGAAGAACCCGGATCCGCACCCGACAACGACATCAATCCGTCCGCGGAAGCAAAGCCCGAAACCGAGTCCAGAGTCCGTCGGCCCCGGCGCGGTAAGCCGCGCCGTCGAGCGGATGCGGGCAAGGCGAGGGAGACGTCAATCATCCTGCGTATGCCGCTCGTCCCGCTGCGCGGAACTAATGTGTTCCCCCGGCTCTCTCTGACGTTCGACGTGGCGCGGGAGATGTCCCGCAACGCGATCAAGGCGGCCATGGCCGCCGACCAGATGGTGTTCCTGGTCGCCCAGCGCGAGATGGAAACCGAATGGCCCGACCGCAAGGACCTCTACGACATCGGATGCATCGCGCGCATCCGGCAGGTGCTGGAAATCCCGGGCAACGACACCATCAAGGTCCTGGTCGAGGGACACGCCCGCGCGCATCTGTACAACATCCTGTCCGACACCCCCCACATCGTGGCCGAGGTCCGCGAGTCCGTCACCGCGGTCCCGGACGAAAGCCTGATCGCCCTTGAAGCGTATCGGCGCCAGATGATCAAAGCCTACGAACGGTATGCGATGACGAGCGGCAAGCTTTCTCCCGAGGCGCTGGTGTCGATCAACAACATCCGCGACGCAGGACAGGTCGCGGACACCATCGCGGCCAGCGTGTTCGGATCCTATGCGGATAAGCAGTCCGTGCTGGATGCGATCGATCCGCTGGATCGCGCCGGGCGGGTGCTCTCGATGCTCGCGCACGAGAACGGGATCGCCGCGATCGAAAAAGAGATCGGCGAGAAAGTCCGGGCTGGAATCGAGAAGGGACAGAAAGAGTACTATCTGCGGGAGCAGCTGCGCGTCATCCAGTCCGAGCTGGGCGACAAGGAGGGGACCCAGGACGAGGTGGATGCCTGTATGCGCCAGCTCGCCGAGTCCGGCATCCCGGACGAATACAAACCGAAAATCGAGAAGGAGATCCGCCGCCTCGCGCGCATCCCATCTTCATATCCCGAAGGCTCGGTGCTCCGCACCTGGCTGGAGACCGTGCTGGAACTGCCTTGGGGCCGCACCGATCCGGAACATCTCTCCATCCCGAACGCGCGGAGGATTCTGGACCGCGACCATTATGGACTGGAAAAGGTCAAGGAGCGCGTCCTGGAGTATCTGGCAGTCCGGAAACTGCGCACCGAAAACGGGGATGTATCAATGAAGGGCCCGATCCTTTGTTTCGTCGGGCCTCCCGGTGTGGGAAAGACCTCGATCGCCAAGTCCATCGCAAACGCCTTGGGCCGCAAGTATGTGCGGATGTCGCTCGGCGGTGTGCATGACGAAGCCGAGATCCGCGGACACCGGCGCACCTACGTCGGTGCGATGCCGGGACGGATCCTCAATGCCGTCCGGCAGGCCGGAACCGACAATCCGCTGATCCTTCTGGATGAGATCGACAAGCTGGGAAGCGATTATCGCGGCGATCCTTCCTCCGCACTGCTCGAAGTGCTGGATCCCGAGCAGAACAACGCGTTCCGCGACCATTATCTGGAGATTCCGTACGACCTGTCGCAGGTCCTGTTCATCACCACGGCGAACACCGCCGACACGATCCCGCAGGCGCTGTACGACCGCATGGAGATCATCAGCCTGCCGGGCTACACCGATGCGGAGAAACTCGAGATCGCCGCACGCCACCTGGTCGCGAAGCAGATGAAGGCGAACGCGATCCTCCCGGAACGGCTGCGGATCGCACGAAGCGCGTTGCGCGGCCTGATCGAGTGGTATACCCGGGAAGCCGGGGTGCGCCAGCTCGAGCGCGAGATAGCCAGACTGTGCCGGAAAGCCGCAATCCGGATGGCGGAGAAGGACGAAAAACGGATCGTGATCGAGCGCAAGGACCTGGAGAACCTGCTCGGAAAACACAAGTTCCGTTTCGACATGGCCTCCGCAGTGGACCAGGTCGGAGTCGCGACCGGACTGGCCTGGACCAGCGCGGGCGGAGACACGCTTTCCATCGAAGTCAACGTGATGCCCGGATCCGGACACCTGGAACTCACCGGGCAGCTGGGCGACGTCATGAAAGAGTCCGCCAAGGCGGCCATCTCGTACCTGCGCTCCCTCGCGCCGTCACTCGGTCTGGCCGAGGACCACTTTGCCAAGCACGACATCCACGTGCACGTTCCGGAGGGAGCCACCCCCAAGGACGGGCCGTCGGCCGGCATCACGCTGGCGACCGCGCTGTACTCCGCCCTGACCGGCCGGCCGGTCCGCAGGAATGTCGCCATGACCGGCGAGATCACGTTGCGCGGACGCGTCCTGCCGATCGGAGGGCTCAAGGAGAAGGTCATCGCGGCACGCCGGGCGGGCATCGACACGGTCCTGGTACCCGAGGAGAACGCGCGTGATGTGGATGAGATTCCCGAGGCGGTCCGCAACAAAATGAAGATCATCTTTGTGGACACGGTTTCCGACGTGCTCCGCTGTGCACTCGCCTGAACACCGGGAGACCGGTGGCATGATTCCGTCGGCTGCGGCGCCGGGCCGGGTGACGGGGAACGGATGTATGACATGCAGTTGTTGATCGACAAGGTCCTTCAAGCCAATCTTGAACTTCCCGCACTGGGTCTCGTGGTGTTCACCTGGGGCAACGTCAGCGCGATCGACCGTGAAGCGGGACTGGTTGCCATCAAGGGCAGCGGAATCCCCTACGAGGGAATGACGGCTGCCGACATCGTGGTTCTGGATCTGGACGGCCGGATCGTGCGCGGCAGCCGCCGTCCGAGCAGCGACGCCGAGACCCATCTGGAGCTGTACCGGCGTTTCCCCGGAATCGGGGGCGTCGTCCACACCCATTCGCGATGGGCGACCTCCTGGGCTCAGGCCGCACGGGATCTGCCCGCGTACGGCACGACCCACGCAGACACCTTCTACGGCCCGGTCCCCTGCACGAGGTCCCTGACCGACGCTGAAACCGGAGGCGCCTACGAACTGGAAACCGGCCGTGTGATCGTGGAGACGTTCGAAACCCGCTCGATCGACCCGCTGGCGGTCCCCGCCGTCCTGGTCGCGGGGCACGGGCCGTTCTGCTGGGGCCGCGACGCGGCGGACGCCGTGCACAACGCCGCCGTACTGGAGGAGTGCGCCTGGATGGGTCTGCTGACCGAACAGCTTTCGCCCGATGCCGGCCCGATCCCGCAGACGCTGCTGGACAGGCACTACCTGCGCAAGCACGGCAAGGACGCGTACTACGGCCAGGTCGGGGACGGCCGATGAACCTGGATCCTCTCGCAGCTTTTCTCCTCACGAACGCGATCGGCGCGGCCGGCGGAATCCTGCTGTTCCGGCTCAAGGTCCCTGCCGGGGCGATGATCGGATCGATGATCGCCGTCATGGTGTTCAACATCTTCGCGCATGCCGCCGTCTATCCGGACGATATCCGCAAGTATGTCCAGATCGCCTCCGGCATCCTGATCGGCTGCCGGATCCAGCGCAAAGACGTCGGGGAACTCAAGAAGGTCATCGTCCCCAGCTTGTTGCTGATGCTCGGCATGTTCACGCTCAATCTGTCGTTCGCGTTCCTTTTCACACGGTTCGGGGGACTCGACATCAACACCTCTCTTTTTGCCGCCGCGCCCGGGGGCATGTCCGACATGGCGCTCATCGCGGAAGATCTGGGGGCGAACACCGCACAGGTCGCCATGCTTCAGCTCGCCCGGATCCTGTTCATCATCTCGCTGTTTCCGGCTCTGTTCAAATGGCTCGCCGCACGAGGTTGGCGCCTGATCCGCCGCAAACGTCCAGCTGCCGGCGGTACGGCGGACGGCCCCGGAGATTCCGGCTCGCCGCTCGCTGCCGATGTTTCCGGACCGGCCGCCGCGGTGGGTGCCTGTGCTCTGGCGCCGGATGTCTGCCCGGAACCCGGTCCCTCGGCCGCCAAACCCGACAGCGGCGCGCGAAGCCGTCTTCCGATGGGGATGAAGCTCCGTTCCGCGGCCGGATCGCTTCGCATCCGGCCGGCAAGCCTCGGGCGGTTTCTGCTGACGATCGGCATCGCCGTTGCGGGCGGCCTGCTGTTTTTCAGTTTCGGCATCCCGGCGGGCGCCATGATCGGAGCCATGCTGGCGACCGCGCTGTTCGGGGTGTTGTCCGGGAAAGCGCTGTTCCCGACCAAACTCCGTCCGCTCATCCAGATCTCGGTTGGGGCTTTCCTGGGGGCGCGGATGACGATGGACAGCCTTCTCTCCCTGCGGGATCTGATGATTCCGGCTCTCATCATGCTGGTCGGGCTGATCATCGCATCCCTCGGATTCGGCTACCTGATCCACCGCATCACCGGACTCTCGATTTCCACCTGTTTTCTGGCCAGTACACCCGGGGGACTTGCCGAGATGTCGCTGATCGCGGAGGAGCTCGGTTGTGACGCCCCCAAGGTGGCGGTCATGCACACATTCCGCCTGATGATGGTGATTCTGCTGTTCCCGACGCTGTTGCGTGTCCTGTCCGGAATTCTGTCATGAAAGAGGTTCCCGCGTGATCGATATCCTCGGCTTCAGCTTTGAAGCAGTCATGCCCATCCTGCTGCTGATGGTCATCGGCTTTTTTCTCAAGCACATCGGCCTGATCGATGCCAACATGCTGGACAAGTCCAACAAGCTGGTGTTCCGGTTGTTTTTGCCCGCTCGCATTTTCAGCGATGTATACCAGCTGGACCTCATCCGCGAATTCGATCTCAAGCTGATGCTGTACGCCGCCTGCGGCGTGATGGCATCGATCCTGCTCATGCTTGCGATCGTGCCCCGGTTCGTCCGCCAGAACGGGAAGCGCGGCAGCATCATTCAAGCGGTGTACCGGAGCAACTACGTCATATATGCGATTCCGCTCGCCACAAACATGTTCGGGGACGCCGGCCTGGCTCCGACCACCATGCTCCTCCCGGTGGTCATGATCCTCTTCAACGTGATCGGCGTGATCATCCTGTCCGCCTTTTCCGACAAGAGGGATCCGGACCAGTCGATCCGGCAGCAGATCGTCCGGACCCTCGCGGACATCGCGCGCAATCCGTTGATTCTGGGATCGGTGGCCGGGATGGTGTTTTCCCTGCTCCGCATCCCGCTCCCTGCCTTTCTCGACAAGGCCGTGTCGCAGATCGGGGGAATCGGGTCTCCGTTCGCGCTTCTTCTGCTCGGCGCGCAGTTCGACTGGTCGCGCGCCAAAGGGAACCTGCGCATCGCCACCATCGTGTCGCTGGTCCGGCTGGTTGTCATGCCGACGATCCTCCTGTCCGTCTGCATCCTTGTGGGCCGGTTCCAAGGCGCGCAGCTTGGCGCGCTGTTCAGCCTGTTCTGCACCCCGACCGCGGTCAACAGCTACGTCATGGCCAAGAACATGCACAATGACGCCGACCTCGCCGGCCAGCTCGTCATCATGACGACCCTGCTGTCCGGATTCACGATCTTCGCCGGCATTGCGCTGCTTCGTGGACTCGGACTGTTCTAGCCGTTATAATAGCGGTCAATGGGACGGCCGGAAGACCTGTATCTGCGGAGGGCGGCGAGATGGGCATACTGAGCAAGAAACGAAGCGACGGCATCCTGGTCAGGGATCTCGATCCTTATGCGATGCTGCTTCCGTACGTCATGCGTGGCCGCAACGAATCCGCGGTGTACTACAGCAAATCCATCGACATCACCCCCGCGCTGGAATACCTGGCGGACCGCAAGGAGCAGAGCGACTACATCACGGTGTTCAACCTGATCATCGCCGCGATCAAGCGGACAGTCGAAAAACGGCCGAAGCTCAACCGGTATATCGCAGGCCGCAGACTCTACCAGCACAAGAACTTCGAGGTGCTGTACGTCGTCAAGCGCAGTCTGACGGACAGCGCCGGCGACTCGATCGCCAAGGTGGTGCTGGACCCTGCGGACGACATCCGCGCGGTCGCCCAGAAAGTCAACGAGCACAACAAAGAACTCAAGCAAGGGCTGGAAAAGGGCGACGACATGCTCATGAAGCTGACGGCATGGATGCCGCGCTGGCTTCTCCGCTTCCTCGTCAGCATGGTCCGCGTGCTCGATTTCCACGGCCTCCTGCCCCACGCCTTGATCGACATCCTGCCGTTCTATTCGAGCATCTGGATCTCCAACCTCGGATCCATCGGTGCGGACGCGCCGTTCCATCACCTGTACGAAATCGGGACGACATCGATTTTCCTGACGATCGGACGCATCCAGGAGAAAACCGTCCACACCGAATCCGGAGATGTGAACCGCAAGTACATCAATCTGATGTTCACGATCGACGAGCGGGTCTGCGACGGATTCTACCTGATCCGCTCCCTGCGCCTGTTTGAACGTTTCATGGCAAAACCTCAGCTGATCGATCGTCCGAGCTCGGACGAGGAGAGCGCGAAAAACCTGTCGTCCTTCTGAACCGGCGATCCGTGACGCATCATCCCCTGAAACCACCGCCCGGCCCAAGCGATGACGGCCGGGCGGCGGTTTGGTCTGCCCGTGCGACCGGTGCGAAGCGGGTTGTCAGGGATTGTTCCTGCGGGCCGGGAACCGGTTCCGGAAGTACGTCGCGAACTGGAATGCCAATATCCTGAACCGGCGCAATCCGTCCCGCCCGCCCGACAGCAGTCCTGCGGTCATAATCCGCATGCTCTTTGCCTCGGGCTCCCGGATCCGCCGTGCGAAAACGAACGTTCCGGCCAGCCGTAGCAGCAAGGAGATGATCAGCAGGATGTGGAAGGCGTTGAGTTCCTGTCCCAGCAGGAACGGGATGCCCCGGCCTTCCAGCAGGGGGGTCAGCCAGTCCGACAGCACACCTCCGATGAGCATGGCGGGAACCACGCCGACCAGGATCGTACTGATCGAACGGACCGACAGATAGACCGACCTTTTCTCCGCCGATGCAAAGAAGATCGCCATGTTCATGACACTCAGGTCGACCGTGGTGACGAAGATCCCGCCCGTGATGTTGACCAGAGCGATCAGGAACAGGGTGTCGGGAGTCACAAAGAGCCAGATGAGCGGGGTCAGGCAGACGACCGCACAAGAAAGAAGCAGTACCGGGCGGTTCCCGTACCGGTCGTTCATCCGTCCCATCCGGCTGATGAAAAGAAACGTCGCGAGCCCAGGTACGATCTGCGTGAAAAACGTCTGCTGGCCGAGCGTGACCCCGAGGGTGTTCAGCATGTAGACGTTGAAATAGGGTCCAGCGATGTTGAGCGAGAAGTACCAGACGATGCTGAAGAGCAGGAACGGCCGGTAGTTCCGGTCCCGGATCGGCTCGAGGAACGACGCGAGGCGGACGGGACGGAGCCGGGACCGGTCCATCGGCTGATAGGCGTTCTCCGGAGGACGTATCCGGAGATAGGTCAGCGCGTCCGCGATTCCGGATACCGCCGCAAGCGTGAACAGGATCGTGTATTTGTACGGGTTGCCCGCCAGCTTCGGGAGAATCGCGGCGAGCAGCAGCGCGAATCCCACATTGAACAGCGTGACCATCCGCTGCCGCATCCCGAAGAACTGCCCTTTGCATGCCGGCGGGATCAGCGCTCCAAACCAGGTGTTGAGTCCGATGTCTCCGATCCACAGCAACGAGGAACCGACAAACATCACCGCCGAAGCCAGCAGGATGGCGGCCAGCGGGGACAGTCCCCCGGCGAACAGCGGAACCACGCCCAACAGGATGAAGAGCGGTTTGAGCAGCAGCCACGACAGGATGCTGAGCCGCTTGATTCCGCCATGCTTCCCCAGGTAGACCGAGAACGGGATCTGGATGAGGATCGTGAGTTGCGGGATCGTCAGGATGGCGCCGTACTGCCGGTCGTTGAGACCGAGTTCCTTGAGGTACGCGGTGAACACCGGCGACGCGCCAGGAAATCCGGTGATGACGGGAAACAATGCACCGACACAGACCGCAAAGATCGCCAGATCCAGGTCGGAACGGGTCTTCCGGTCCATATGCGTTCCATAGCCCGCGACAAAGTCGCTGTCGGGCCGCAGACGGCGCCGGATCGTTTCCAGTGGTCGTATCATGTATTCTCCCGTTTGGACCGCCCCGGTGCGGGGCAGTCTGCGCGGCCGGTCAAGGAGACGGCGACCGGCCGGACAGACCGGTCAGCCGCAGGATGCGGCCGAGGAATGAGTCCATATTGTACACCATCGGCGGTGTGCCGGAGAACAGCGTCGCCATCCGCCAGACGTATACCGCCAGGAAAAGGCCGATGACAGCGACTGCGACCGTGCGAAACGTCCGGGTCCGCAGGAACGACGGCGCCCGCCAGGCGATGACGGGCAGCGCCACCAGGACCGCAACGGCGACCGGGAACAGCGGATGCATGCGGAATGCCCCAGCCGTATCCCCTTGCAGCGCCAGTCGCACCGCGCGGGTCAGCCCGCACCCCGGACACGGCAGGCCGGTCGCCGACTGCAGAAGACAGGGGGTCCCGGACATCGCCCAGGCCGCCGCCGAATAGATTGCGGTCGCCGCGAGCGGCAAAGCGGCGGAACGCAGGAAAGCCTGCAGTCTCCGGACGGCCGGAGGGATGTCCACGCGGCTGCTGGAGATGAGGTCAGGCTTTCGTCCAGATCTCGTTGAGCGCCTCCTGGGTTTGATACTGCATGATGATCGAACCGACGCCTCCGACAAAGTACAGGATGATCCAGAGGATGAAGTTGGACTTGCCGACAAGGCCGGTCCGCGTCTGGAGTTCGACGACGGCCTGGTCCAGCTTGTAGATGCCGTACAGATACAGCGGGAAGCAGAAGAGGCCAAGGAGGAAGTACAGAAGGAAGTTGAGACGTTCCTCCCCAAGGGCGTCGTTGATTTCCTTGGAAACCATGTACAGCCAGTAAATGCCGTAGATGCCGCAGCTGATCAGGGAGTAGATGATGACGGTGATCGGGTTGCGCTCGACTCCTCTGGGCATGGGTATACCTCCGCCGTTCTTGTCTTCGGCCGCCTGCATCGGGGCCGCTTCTCCCATTATCGTTGCATAAGTGGAGAGGCAAGGCAAGAGGACGGGATGAGCCAAAGCCGGCTGTTTGCACAGATATCCGCAGGGAATGTGCCCTCAGGGCTCCGCGATGCGGTAGCCCTCCGGGCCGTTGTCGAGGATCAGCGCCATGACATGGTCCGCAGGTTCCCGCAGTGCACGGCAGACCGACAGGAATTTGCGGAGCGAAATGTTGCTCTCTCCGTTCTCGACCGCGCAGTAGTACGATACGTTGATCTCGGCCTCATAGGCGAGGTCCGCCTGGGTCATGTTCTTGCCGACGCGCAGGCGGCGCATGACTCGTCCCACGCGTGCAGGATCGTCTTCGAATCCGATGGACAAGGCTCCGTTCCCCCTCCGATGCGTACTTTCCCTGGTGACGCGACGAACGATGTCCCTGGTGCGGTCTGGCGACACCCCTAGAGGATACTCGTCCGCTAAATCCTTCCGCAATCGGATATATCCAAAGTTTGATCAAATATCTCATTTACGTGAATCCGGGCTGATTGAAACCCCCGATCCGGTCTGGTATAACGTGTCCATGGCGAAAGAAGCGGAGAACACTGGATTTGATTCCACTGACACCCGGGACCCGGACGCGCCTGAGCGCGTGGTTCTGGTCGGCGTCAGCTTTTCCGGCGATGCCGGCGCGGAAGACGAAGCGGAACGGTCGATCGAAGAGCTCGCTCTCCTCGCGGAGTCCGCGGGCGCTGTGGTGGTCGGCCAGGCGCTCCAGCGGCGGGAGAGGCCGGACGGCGCCACCTTTGTCGGCCGGGGCAAGCTGGAGGAGATCCGAGACGCATGCGAGGCGCTCGACGCGGGTACCGTCGTGTTCGACGACGAGCTTTCCGGCGCGCAGATCCGCAATATCGAAGATGCGACCGGACGGAAGGTGCTGGACCGGACCCTCTTGATCATGGATATCTTCGCGCAGCGCGCACGAAGCCGGGAGGGCCGGCTTCAGGTTGAGCTCGCCCAGCAGAAGTACCGGCTGTCCCGACTGGTCGGTATGGGGAAGAGCCTGTCGCGGCTCGGCGGCGGCATCGGAACGCGCGGCCCCGGCGAGAGCCGTCTCGAGAGCGATCGCCGCCACATCGCCCGGCGGGTCAAGATTCTGTCCGACGCCATCGAAGACGTTCGCAGCCAACGCCAGCGGACGCGCGAGAACCGTCGTCAGTCCGAGGTCTTCACCATCGCGTTCGTCGGCTATACCAACGCCGGAAAATCCACTCTGATCAACGCCCTGTGCGATTCCTCGCTGTACGCCGAGGACCGTGTGTTCGCGACGCTCGATCCCGCGGTCCGCAAACTGCCGCTCGACGCCGGGGTCCAGGCGGTCGCGGTCGACACCGTCGGCTTCATCCGAAAACTCCCGCACCATCTGGTCGAGGCGTTCAAGTCCACCCTGGAGGAGGCGGTGATGGCCGATCTGATCGTGCACGTCGTCGATGCCGCCGATCCGGACCGTCTTCGCCAGATGGAGGTTGCGGAGGGTATTCTGGATGAGCTGGGCGCGTCCGACCGCCCGCGGCTCACCGTATTCAACAAGACGGATCGCGTCGGCGTCCCGGACGGGATTTCCGTCCTCGCGCTTCCCGGCAGCCGGCTCCCGGACAATGTGTTCGAGGTCTCCGCGGTCACCGGCCAGGGGGTGGACCGGCTGCGCGCCGCACTGCGCGAGCGCGCCGGCGCCGGCACGCTCCGGACGCGGCTGCGGATCCCGTACCGGGACTCCGGCATGGTGGACGAACTGCACCAGACCGCCCGGGTGGAGTCGCTCGAGTATCGGGAGGACTCCATCGAGATGACGGTCGTCATCCCGGTGTCCCGCCTCGCCCGCATCGAACCGTATCGTGTCCGCGATGTCTAGACGGTGTTGGATGTGCAGCCGGTCATCGGCTGACGTTTCGGTCGG
>JAGOFF010000169.1 GCA_017997315.1 Clostridia bacterium | reverse complement strand
CCGGACAGGACCCGGACGGAAGAGAGCCTGACCTACGACAAATCGGCCATGACTTTGTACCGGCTGCCGGAAGAGACAGACGACGGGCATCTCGCCCGATGGTCCGGACCGCCGACACCCGTGCCCACCGCGCCGATGTCCGTACCGGCTGCGCCGACGCCTGTGCCCGCCGCGCCGACACCTGTGCCCGCCGTACCGACGTCCGTGCCCGCCGCACCGACGCCCGTACCGGCCACGCCGACACCCGTGCCGGCCGCACCGACACCTGTACCGGCCACGCCGACGCCCGTGCCGGCTACACCGACACCCGTGCCGGCCACCACGCCGCCGGCCTCATCCGAGTCGCTGTGGATTGAGCGCTTTCTGGCTCTGACAAACGAAGCGCGCGCAGCGGCAGGGCTCAATCCGGTGGTCTCCGGCAGTCCCGCCGCGCTGGAAGCCGCGCGCGTACGTGCGGTCGAAACGGTGACCCGTTTCTCGCACACCCGCCCGGACGGCCGCACCTGCTTCACCGCGCTGACGGACGCGGGCGTGACCTTCGTACGGGCGGGAGAGAACCTGGCGGCCGGATATACCACGCCGGAGAGCATGTTCAACGCCTGGATGAGATCAGACGGACACCGCGCGAACATTCTCAAGCCGGAGTTCACGCACCTGGCCTCCGGATATGTCTGCAATCCGGACAATCCGTACCGGCATTTCGGAGTCCAGCTGTTCTATACGCCTTGAAGAAACGAACAGGCGCGGGTCGTGTCGGCCCGCGCCTGCTTCCTTACCATATGGGGCTTCCGTTACGTCGTCATACTCCGGGTTTGTAGCTGTCCTTGAGGGAAACGCTGCGGTTGAACACCGGATGCCCGGGCCGGCTGTCCCGGTTGTCCGCACAGAAATACCCCAGACGCAGGAACTGATAGTTGGACGGCACCGCCGCCTCCGCGAGGCCGGCTTCGACTCGGCATCCCCGCAAAACCTCGAGCGAGGCCGGGTTGAGTTGCTCCAGGAACTCACGGTCGGGATCCGCTTCCGGGTCCGGCCGGGTGAACAGATTGTCGTACAGGCGGACCTCAGCCTCCGCGCAGTTCGCGGTGTCGACCCAATGGATCGTGCCCTTGATCCGCCGACCGTCCGGCGTGTTCCCCCCGCGCGTTTCGGGATCGTACACGGCGGTGACGGTGTCGACCGTCCCGTCCGGAAGCCGGGTGCACCCGGTGCATCGGATGACATAGGCATGCTTGAGCCGGACCTCGTTGCCGGGATACAGCCGGAAGTACCCTTTGGGCGGATCCTCGCGGAAATCGTCGGCCTCGATCCACAACTCCCGTGAGAACGTGATCGGACGGGTTCCGTCCGCCGGATTCTCCGGATTGTTCTCCGCTTCGAAGGTCTCGGAGAGTCCCTCCGGATAGTTTTCAATCACGAGCCGCACCGGACGCAGGACCGCCATCGCGCGGTGCGCGATCCCGTTGAGGTCTTCACGAAGACAATGCTCCAGAAAGGCGTAGTCCACGACGCTCGGAACCTTGGACACCCCGATCCGCTCCAGAAACGAACGGATGGAAGCCGGCGTGTAGCCGCGCCGGCGCATTCCGCTCAAGGTGGGCATGCGCGGATCGTCCCACCCGTCGACCAGACCCTGCTCGACCAGCAGACGGAGCTTCCGCTTGCTCATGACGGTATAGGTCATGTTGAGCCGCGAAAACTCGATCTGGCGGGGAGGGCACTCGATGTCCGCGTGCGTGGTGACCCAGTCGTAGAGGGGCCGGTGGTCTTCATACTCGAGCGAGCACAACGAGTGGGTGATCCCTTCGATGGCGTCCTGCAGCGGATGGGCGAAATCGTACATCGGGTAGATGCACCAGGTCGTGCCGGTCCTGTGGTGCGGATCCCGCTTGATGCGGTACATGACGGGATCGCGCAGATTGATGTTGCCGGCGGACATGTCGATGCGGGCGCGGAGCACCCGGGATCCGTCCGGGAACTCGCCCGCGCGCATCCGCGCGAACAGGTCCAGGTTCTCTTCGACCGACCGCCCGCGCCAGGGGCTCTCCTTGCCCGGTTCCGTCAACGTGCCGCGGGTTTCACGGATCTCGTCCGCCGACAGGTCATCCACATAGGCCAGGCCTTTCCGGATGAACAGGACGGCATACTCATAGATCCGCTCGCTGTAGTCGGAACCGAAGAACAGACGGTCTCCCCAGTCGTATCCCATCCAGCGGATGTCCTGCTGGATCGCATCGACGAACTCGACGTCCTCCTTGGAGGGATTGGTGTCGTCGAAGCGCAGGTTGCAGAGTCCGCCGAAACGCTCAGCGGCCGAGAAATCGATGCCGAACGCCTTGGCATGTCCGATGTGGAGCCAGCCGTTGGGTTCGGGCGGGAACCGGGTATGCACGGTACGGCCGGCGAAACGTCCGCCGGGCGCGATATCCTGGGCGATGGCCTCTTCGATGAAATGGGCCGGCTTGAAATCGCTGGAACGGTGGTCTGTCATGGGAATACCTCCGTCGATGATGCTTGGGGAGCGGACGCGCCGACGCGCCGCGGGGAAGGGATCCGACCGGTCAGCGCTGCGTGCACGGGCGCAGTTTTTCCACGCCCGTCCGGATCCTCCGCAACGACTCCTCCCGACCCAGCAGCGCCAGAATCTCGACCGCGCCGCCCGGCGTGACCGGAATCCCCGACACCGCGATGCGGATCGGCCACAGCACCTGTCCGTTCTTGACCCCGCGGTGCTCCGCCAGCGACACCAGCGCGTCGTGGAGGGCGGGGACGGACCAGTCGGCGATCGACTCCAGGACCGGAAGCGCCGCGAGCAGCGTCTCGAGCGAGACCGCGGCGTCGGTCTTCATTTTCTTGTGGTCATACAGGCTGATGTCATACTCCGGGAGTTCCCGCAGAAAGGAGACCATCTCCGGTATGGCCGCCAGCCGGTCGACCCGCGGCTGCAGGATCGAGGCCAGGAGCGCGCGGTCGAACGGCCGGCCGCCCAGCCCCTCGTCCAGGTACCTGCCCGCCTCCTCCAGAAAACGCTCGGGAGACATCGCGCGCAGGTATTCCGCATTGAACCAGGCCAGCTTGGCGTAGTCGAAAATCGCCGGGGACTTGGAGATGCCGTTGATCCGGAAATGCTCCACCAGTTCGGGCAGCGTGAAAAACTCCCGGGTGTCGCCCGGCGCCCACCCGAGCAGCGCGATGTAGTTGATGATGGCTTCCGTCAGGTACCCTTCGCGCACGAGGTCGTCGAACGATGTGGCGCCATGGCGCTTGGACAGCTTGGAGACGGTGCCGTCCGCGTTGCGCCCCACGATGAGGGGCAGATGGACATAGACCGGCACCTCCCAGCCTAACGCCTCGTAGAGGAGGTTGTACTTGGGCGCGGAAGACAGGTACTCGGAACCGCGGACCACATGGGTGATCGCCATCTCGTGGTCGTCGATGACATTGGCGAAATTGTAGGTCGGCAGCCCGTCCGACTTGAGCAGGACCTGGTCCTCGAGCTCCTTGTTCTCCACACGGATCGATCCGTAAACCGCGTCGTGGAACACCGTCGCGCCGTCGAGCGGCATTTTCTGGCGGATCACGTGCGGTGTCCCGGCGGACAACAGGCGGTCGACTTCCTCGGGCGGGAGGTCGCGGCAATGCCGGTCGTATCCCTGGGATCCCGGATCCTGTCCGGCGCGCAGCGACTCAAGCCGCTCGCGGGAACAGAAGCAGCGGTACGCCTTGCCCTCCGCGACCAGCCGCTCCGCATACGGACGGTAGATCGAGCGGCGCTGGCTCTGCACGTAGGGGGCATACGGGCCGCCGATGTCCGGGCCTTCGTCGTGCGCCAGCCCCGCTTTCGCGAGGGTTTCGTACACGAACTTTTCGGCGCCCTCGACATACCGCTCCTGGTCGGTGTCTTCGATCCGGAGGACAAACGTCCCGCCCATCGATTTTGCTATGAGATACTCGAAAAGCGCGGTGCGCAGATTGCCCACATGCATCATCCCTGTCGGGCTGGGAGCGTATCGGGTACGGACGGTCGAGGCGGCCATGGATGCTCCTTTTGAACCGGGCCGGATGCCGGGTTCCCTTGAAATGTTGACAAATATGATATCATAGAATCCGCTGTCACGACAGCGGACCGATGCGGGACAGCCCGCGCGAGTCCGACGCCCCCGTCTCCAGGAGGGACAACATCCACCCGTGTTCGGTTATGTGCGCCCGCTCAAGGGCGATCTGCTGGTCAGGGAATTCACCCGTTATCGCGCCGTCTACTGTGGAATCTGCAAAACGTTGGGATCCGCGTACGGACAGCTCCCCCGGCTGGGCGTCAACTACGACGCCGTCCTGTTGGGGATCCTTCTGCTCTCCCTCCAGGAGGAGGATCCCGGCGAAAGCGCCGAGGCGTGCATCGCGAATCCGTTCCGGAAGCGTGCGGTCACCCGCCCATGCCCCGCGCTGGAAGCCTGCGCCGCCATGACCGTCCTGCTGACATGGCGCAAAGGCAAAGACGACTCATCGGACGGGAAAGCGGTCCGCGGCCTGGCCGTCCGCGCGGTGTTCGCGCGGGCACGGTCCCGGGCGGCGCGGGAATGGCCCGCCATGGAATCGGCGGTATCCGAAGGGATCGCGGCTTTGGCGGCCCTCGAGTCCGGTCCGGCCGACGGGACATCGGCGGAAAAGGCTTCCGGAGCCTTCGGCGGGATGCTCGGCGCGCTCTTCGGAGCCGCGGCGGACCGGGTGCTGACCGGGTCGGATCCGAGGATCCGGGAAGCGCTGCGCCTGCTGGGGGACCGGATCGGGCGATGGGTGTACCTGTTGGACGCGATTGACGATCTGTCCGGCGATGCCGATAATGGGAACTGGAATCCGTTTTCCGGCCTGGACCGCGGAACCGCGGCCGTGCGGGCTTCGGAGCTCCTGACGCCGCTGGAGGATGACATGGACAGGACATGCGCGTTGCTGCCGTATGTCCGGGATGCGGGCATTGTGCGCAACATCATGCAGTCCGGACTTCCCGCCGTCCGCGAGGACGTGCTGGCGGGACGGGGACTGGCCAGATTGTAGGCCGGAAAGGATATCGGGGAACATGTCATCCAAGAATCCCTATGAGGTGCTGGGCGTCCGGATCGGTGCGACTCAGGAGCAGATCAAGAAAGCGTATCGGGAACTGGTGAAAAAATACCATCCCGACAAGTATAAGGACCATCCGCTTGAGGATCTCGCCAAGGAAAAAATGCAAGAGATCAACGAGGCCTATGAAACCCTTACGCGCGGAGGCGCAAACGGGGTGAACGGCAATGGATACACCTCGCCCGACGAGGCTGCGGAGCAGGCCCGCCGGGCAGGGGCCGCGAACGGCTACGCCGGACGGGATCCCTTCGCTCGGGGCCCATATGCGC
>JAGOFF010000007.1 GCA_017997315.1 Clostridia bacterium | reverse complement strand
CATCTAAACTGTACACTCACCGAGCAATGACATCTAAACCGCTCTGTCACAAGGTTTTTTAGCTGTTTTGACATGTTCTCATGAAGCAAAAATCGGGCAATTCCTGAGTGATGATTTTTTGTCCGAAAACCTCAAAATGCCCTTATATCAAGGCCTTTTTTACACCTATTTTTCCACCCTTGACATCAATACTACCGTCTCAACATGCTCCGTCCACGGGAACAGATCCACTGGCTGCGCCCGGTCCACGCGGCACCCGCCCGTCGCCAGCCGACGCACGTCGCGCGCGAGCGTCGCGGGATCACATGAAACGTACACGATCCGATCCGGTTGTGCGCGGACCAGCGTGTCCAGCAGCACCGGATCGCATCCCCGGCGCGGCGGGTCCAGCACGACCGCGGAGGGCGCCGCCTCCCCGCCAGCCGCGATGTCCGCGAGCACCGCTTCCAGAACGTCCTCTGCCCGCCCCTCGACGAACGACACCCGGTCCGCCAGCCCGTTCCGCTCCGCGTTCGCGGCCGCATCCCGAACCGCTGCGGGCTCCGTTTCGATCCCGACCACCCGCTCCGCACGGCGGGCCAGCAGGCAGGCGATAGTGCCGGTTCCGCAGTACAGGTCGACCACCCGACCCGGCGCGGGTCCGGCCGCAGCCCCCTCCGGTCCGGAGGTCGCCCAGTCCACCGCGACGCGGTACAGCACCTCCGCCTGCTCCGGATTCACCTGGAAGAACGACGCCGGTGACAGCCGGAACACCATTCCGTCCAGCGTTTCTTCGATATCCTCATGGCCGTGCACGCACAGCCATTCATCCCCCAGGATTCGCGCCCCCGGTTCAGGCTGCGCGTTGAGCGTCAGTCCGGCGAGCCGCGCGCCCACTCCGGCCGCAGCCGCCTCCAGCTCCGCGGTCAGCTCGGGCAGTCCCGCCAGCACCGGCACTCCGTCCCCGTCCTCGAGCTCCGCGCAGGCCAGCACCAGCACCGCCTGCACCTCCCCGGACGAGCGGCTGGTCCGGACCACGAGGTGCCGCACCAACCCGGACCGGTCGGCGTCGTCGTACGCCGGCACCTCCCACCGTTCCATCCAGCCCTGCAGCGCCGTCCGCAGAGCAGGTCCGGCGGGGTGCTGGATCCGGCACTCCGCAAACGGGACCGCCCTGTGGGAGTCCCGCGCGAAAAATCCGATCCCGTTCGGCCGGACCGGCATCGATACCTTGTGCCGATAAGCGAACGGTTCCTGCATCCCGATCGTCGGGAGCGTCCGCGCTTCCGCGTCGGCCATCCCGCCGATCCGGGCGAGCGCGTCCGTGACCAGCTTGCGTTTCCAGGCCAGCTGCGCCGGATAGGACAGGTGCTGCACGGAACATCCGCCGCATGCCCCGTAGGACGGGCAGAACGGCGCCGTACGGTCCGGCGAGCGCTCCAGCAACTCCGACGTGACGCCCTCGGCGTACGACGCGTGCCGGCGGACGATCCGCACGAGAGCCCGGTCGCCCGGGACCAGCCCGGGGACAAAGACCGCCTTCCCGTCCGCGCGGCCGACGCCCCGGCCATCGTGCGTGAGCGCTGTAATGCTTATGTCGCAGGGCTTTCCGGGCATATCCACCGCTCCCGCACCTCACTTATCGTTTTGTGCTATATTATAGCTACTTTTGACTTGGAGGAGATTTCCCTCGCATGTCCGTCAAAAAACGCGATCCGCAACCCGGCGAGGCGCGTACCGGCCACCAGTACGACATCGCCTACGGCCAGTATCGCGCTGAAAAAAGCAACAACATCGTCCGTAAGGAACTGCTGCGGCAGGTCAAGGGCAAGCCTTCCCGCTCCCTTGCGACCGAGTCGGTCTTCCGTTCCGGATGGATCGGCGTGGCACGCGCGGTCCGACTGGTCGTTGCGATCCTGCTGGTCGCGGGATTCTTTGTCGGCGGGGTCGGGGGCGGCATCCTCGTGGGGTACATCACAACAGCCAAGCCGGTCTCGCTCGAAGCCATCTACCAGTCCGACGAGATCCGCAACACCGTGATCTACGACGCCGACGGCAACGTGATGATCAAGCTCACCGGCAGCGACAACATCAAGCGCGAGTCCTTCACGTATGACGATGTCAAGGACACCTATATCGACGACGCGTTCATCGCCATCGAGGACGAGCGGTTCGAGGAGCATATCGGCATCGATCCCAAGCGCATCGGAAGCGCCATCCTCAGCGCGTTGCTCAACAGCGGCTCCGCTTCCCACGGCGGCTCCACGATCACCCAGCAGACCGTCAAGATGATCACCGGGGCGGACGAGACCTCCGCACAGCGCAAGATCGGGGAGTGGGCCAAGGCGATCGACATGGAGACCCGGTTCACCAAACAGGAGATCATGCAGCTGTATCTGAATCTCGTCCCCATGGCGAACGGATACGTTGGAATCCAGTCCGCATCCAAGGCGTACTTCGGCAAACCCGCGTCCGAACTCAACCTCGCGGAGTGCGCGCTCCTCGCCGGAGTCCCAAAATCCCCGTCCTACTTCAATCCGCTGACCGAGTCCGGGCTGCGCAACGCCCTGCGGCGGCAGCGCATCGTTCTGGGCAAGATGCTCGAGCTCAACAAGATCACACAGGCTCAGTACGACGAGGCGCTCAACACCGAACTGGTCATCCTGCCCGAGGAGAAGCAGATCTCCTCCGGACGGGTCTACACCTATTTTGAAGACTACATCATCGATGTGGTGATCCAGGACCTGGCGGCAAAGTATGGCTGGAGCACCAGCCTGGCGGAAACCGTACTCTACAACTCCGGCCTCACCATCAAGACGACGATGGATCCCGCAATCCAGCAGGTGATGAACGAGACATTCAAGGACGAGTCGCTGTTTGTACACGTCCCGTCCGTGGTGGCGGACTACCCGGAGCACGCACAGGCGGGAATGGTGGTCATCGACCAGCGGACCGGACAGATCAAGGGAATGTACGGCGGGTACGGCGAGAAGACCGAGAGCCGCTCGTTCAACCGCGCGACCGAAACCGAGCGCCAGCCGGGTTCGTCGATCAAGCCGATCGGTGTGTACGGCCCCGCCATCGACCTCGGCCGCATCACCGGTGCTTCGATCATCGAGGACAAGATCCTGTACTACAATCCCGAGACCCCCTCCAAGCCCTACCCGGAAAACGTGGAAAAGCAATACAGCGGACCCATGACCGTGCGGCAGGCGGTCATCCAGTCCAAAAACACCATTGCGATGTACACCTGGAAAAACATCCTGGGCGGCGACAGTTCCCTGTATTACCTCAACCGGCTCGGGATCAACCGGCTGACTGAAAACTACGTGTCGATCGCACTCGGCGGCTTCAACCAGGGCATGTCCCCGCTGGAGATGGCGGGCGCCTATACCGCACTCGCGAACAACGGGCAGTACACCCCCCCGTACGCCTATACCGAGGTGCTCAGCGCGGAGAACGGCGAAGTCCTGTTGTCGCACGACGCGCCGGAATTCACCTCGGTGTTCAAGCCCGAGACCGCGTTCATGATGACCGATATCCTGGTCGACACCGTGGAGTCCTACCGGGCCATAGAGGCCAACGTCCCGTACGAGATCCTCAACGCCTCAGGGCAAAAGATCCTCGCCGCGGCCAAGTCCGGAACCAGCGATGAGAACGTCGACCGCTGGCTGGTCGGATATACCCCCTACTACACAGGGGCGGTATGGTACGGCTACGACAACAAGCTGCGCACAACCACGGTGCCGGGGACGGACCACTACTCTCCGCCCGACATCTGGTTTTCGGTCATGGACCGGATCCACGACAACCTCGCGCCCAAAGCGTTCGACAAGCCCGCTACGGTGAAGGGGATCAAGGTCTGCAAGACGACCGGACTGCTCCCGGTCGAGGGACAGTGCACGGGCGTCATCACCGAGTATTTTGTCGAGGGCAGCCCGCTCATTCCGACGCTAAGCTGCACCAAGCACGCGCCTTCACCGACGCCGAGCCCCACGCCGATGCCCACGGTCCCGACGACGGCAGCGACGTCCGCGCCAACCTCCGCCCCCACCACCGTCAAGCCGACCGGGAAGCCGACGACCGCGCCCACTACCACACCGGCCACCACCCCCTCGACAGCCCCCACCACCAGTACTACAACCGCGACCGAGCCCACCAGTACTACAACCGTTTCCGGAGGAGGCTGACCCGGACCCGTTCCCCAACGCATGAAAAAGCCGGTTCCGTACCGCAAGGACGGGACCGGCTGTCTCTATTTTGGCCCGGAGAATCCGAGTTCGTGTCAGGTCGCAGCCGCGAACATCGTGCCGACCTCGCGCCCCTCGACGACGGATGAGATGACGTCCGCGGACGAGCCGTCCGCGATGACCATGTCGATCCCCGCGAGGGTGGCGATGCGGGCCGCCTCGATCTTGGTCGCCATGCCTCCGGTACCGCGGGCGGAACCGCTCCCTCCGGCCATCCGGCCGATCTCCTCCGTGACTTCGGTGACAAGCGGGATCAGTCGGGCGTCGGGGTGCTTGTGCGGATCGCGGTCGTACAGCCCGGCGATGTCGGACAGCAGGATCAGCAGATCCGCGCCGGTCAGTTCCGCGACGATCGCGGACAGCGTGTCGTTGTCCCCGAACGAGCCGTTGTGCAGGATTTCCTGTGTGGAGACCGTGTCGTTCTCGTTCACGACCGGGATGACTTCTTTTTCCAGAAGCGCCTCGAACGTGTTGACCGCGTTCCTGCGGGTCAGTTCATCCTCGATGTCGTCCCGGGTCAGGAGGATCTGGGCCGCGACATACGAGTACTCCGCAAACAGCTTGCTGTAGATGTTCATCAGCTCGCACTGCCCGACCGCCGCGACCGCCTGCTTTTCCCGGACGGTCGCGGGTTTTCGTGCGAGCCGGAGTTTGGCCATCCCCATCGCGATGGCGCCCGAGGAGACCAGGATGACCTGCCGCCCCTGGTTCCGGAGATCCGCGATCGCCCGGCACAGATGGTCGAGGTTGGTCAGGTTCATGCGGCCGCTGTCGTAGGTGATGGTCGATGTGCCCACCTTGACGACGATGCGCCGGGCGGACCGGATCTTATCACGCTGACCGGACATGGACGATCCCTCCTTGGGTGCGCCGCAGCGCATTGTCTCCCAAGAATATATCGCGTCCGTGCAAAAATCAAACCGGCTCGCCTAGGGCGATCCTTTAGGATCGCCCACCGCCCAATCCGCCACCGCCGCCGCGCAGCCGGCCTTCGGTCAGTTCGCCGAAGTTCATGCTCATCGCCATCGACCGGACCACGTCCGTATTGGCGTCCTTGTCGTCCTCGCCGCGGAGGTGCGCGAGCACGGTCTGCGCCGCGGCATGTCCCTGGCCGGCGGCCCGGGCGATCCATGCGGCGGCTTCCGCATGCCCGCCGCTCCTGCCGCTTTCAGCGAACAACCGTATCCCCATCCGAAACTGTGCATCCGCTTCTCCGCCCACTGCGGCGTCACGCAGCGCGTCCGCGTCCGCCAAGCGCAAGGTGCCCGCATCCGCAAATCCCGACACCGCGCGGATCCAGGCGGGATTCTCCGCGGCTTCGACAAGGTAGGCCGCGAGCCCGTCCATGTCCAGCCGGTCCCGGTTCCGGCGGATGTACCGACGGACCGGACCGATTCCCGCGCGGTTCCCGATCCGGCCCGCCAGGAGGACGGCTCCCGCACCGGCGAACAAGGCGGGCAGCACATAGATCAGCGAACGGCCTGCCCATTGGGTGAGGATGTACGAGGCGGCGCATACCGCGGCGGCGGCCGTCAGCATCGCCGCGGTCCGCATCCGCGCGGTACGGACCGTACGCTGCGGATCGCGATGGATCCCGCGCGCTCCGAGCCGGCGCGTCAGCGGGATATCCAGCATGAGCGCCGTTGCGGTGAAGCGGGCGGCGAAACCGCCGACGACCGCTCCCGCAAGAATGAAACTACCCATCAGAACCGGATGCATGCCTATGACCCCCCTTTGCCGTTGCACGGCTTCCCTGTCGTCCGGCCCGACGGTCCTAGATCCTCGGTTTGAAGTCGCTTCCGAGCTCCCGGGTCTCCTCCAGACTGCGGGTCCAGGTCAGCCCCTTGGCCACCGGGAGGATATCCGGCTCCCCCGGGACCGCGTGCTCCCCGCGTTGATCCGCGTCCCGTCGGGCGGCTTCGCGCATCAGCCGGTCCGCGAACTCCACGTCGACCGGCCGGCCGACGAGCCGGCCGGCGTACCGGACCCATTCCGGATCCCCGGTGCACTCCGCGATATAGCCGATCCATCCGTCCGGCTCCAGATAGCGCCGGTTCCACCGGACATACCGGCGGAGATTTTCACGGTTTACGTCCCGGCCGGCATTCTTCCAGAACACCCCGCCGAGGATGCCCAGCAACAGAAACACCGCGATCTCCGGGTGTCCCGTCCATAAAGCCGCAGTCGCTGCGGCGAGGAGGGCCGCCGTCCACCCCGCGCACGCTGCGACGACGAGCCGGCGGGTCCGCGCGGGCTCCCGGTGGGCGCCGCGGGACGCGAGCCGGCGGGTGAACGGAAGGATGAAAAGCAAGGATGCGGTGATCAGCCGGGAGGCCAGGTATCCGAACGGGATGGCGGCCGGCGGCAGAATGTAGTCCACTACGAATTCCATATGGATCCCCCCGGTCCGATGCGGACTCTGTTCGAAATAACCTTTCTTTCCTTATGATCCCCCATATATGGAAATGGTAACCCGGCGGCGGAAACACCGTCCGAAACAGGACCGGGGCTCTCCCGGGAACCGGTCGGACAGCCCGCGTCATGCCGGGACTGCAGTTTATGCAGACATCTGTTTCGTTGCCGAAATTACCGCATATTTGCGGACAAGTACTTCTCCACCAATATGGGGTCCAACCGCATCCCGGCCTGTTCCCGCATCCTGCCGGCCACATTGTCGTCCACGTCGGCGAGCCGCTCCGAATGCATCGTGAGCGCGTCGGCGTACTCCGCGACGGCGATGATCCGTGCAAACAGTGGAATCCCTGCACCTTCCAGCCGATCCGGGTACCCTGTTCCGTTCCAGTTTTCGTGGTGATGCAGCGCCGCCTCCAGGATCTCCTGCGGCTCGCCGTATGCGGCCAGCAGGTCGTATCCCACCTGAGGATGCTCCCGTTTCTCGTCCCACTGCTCCGGAGTCAACGGCACACTCCGCTTGAGCCCGGTATCTTCCATGAGAACCTTCCCGATATCGTGGACATAAGCGGCCCGTCCGAGTTTGGCCAGATCCTCGGGAAGCAGCTGCAGCGCACCCCCGATCTGCAGGCATATGCTTGTGATTCGCTGAGAATGGACCTTCTCTCCCGGGTTCTTCTCATGCAGAGCATCGATGATCCGCCTGACATCGTCTTTCGCGTCCATACACCCTCCACTTCGACTCATGCATCGTCCCGACTTGATAGTACCTGATTCACGGCAACCTTGCCTGAAACGGGATACGCAGTTCCGGTATACATCGGGACCTCGGGGATCCCGTCCGAGACGTTTGTCCATCCTTTACCGCAATCAGCGCGCGGATGTACGCTCATATCCTCTTCCGGCTTCACGGATTAACGTTTCCGCGCCGGTCCGTACGGGAGGGGGGAGGATTCCGCTTCGCGCGGCAATTGACAACCCCGCCGAGAAGCGATACGCTTGTTTCTCGATTTACTTTCACTAAACCTGAAGTTTAATATCATGTTACTGAACAGGCCGCACACCGTCGGCTGAGCGGGAAGGGAAAACCAGGATTGAACATCGGAGAAAAGATCAAGAGCCTCCGCCAGCAGAATCAGCTCACGCAGGAGGAACTCGCCGACCGGTGTGAGTTGTCCAAGGGATTCATCTCCCTGCTCGAGCGTGACATGACTTCCCCCTCCATCGCCACGCTGACCGATATCCTGAGCTGCCTGGGCACCGACCTGCGGGAGTTTTTCAGCGGGCTCGGCGAGGGTGACGACCGCCCGGTGGTTTTCGGCGCGGACGACCACATGGCCAAGCGGGACGAGGAGTACGCGAGCGAAGTCCGCTGGCTGGTCCCGACCGCGCAGAAAAACGCGATGGAACCCATCCTGGTCACGCTCGATCCCGGCGGATCCACCTTTCCGGACCGTCCGCATGAGGGCGAGGAGACCGGGTATGTGCTGCAGGGCTCGATCGTGATCGAGATCGGCAACAAACGCTGGCGCGCGGGGCGCGGGGACAGTTTCCTCATCCGGCCCGACGCGCCGCACCGCATCCTCAATCCGGGACGGAGGGCTGCGCGGTTCCTGTGGATCTCCTGTCCGCCCAGTTTCTGACCTCTGACCCTCCCCGACGCCTGATCCGAACGCCAAGGAGGAGCCCATAATGATCCCCATCATCCGCCGCCTGTCAGCCCTGACTCCGCCATCCGCCGGTTCCGCCCTCCCGGAGGCCGCCTCCGCGCGCCGCCAGCTGCTCACGGACAAGACCGGGTCCTCCCATCTCATCGAGGTGATCGGGATGGACAAGTCGTTCGGCGACGTCCAGGTACTGACCGACATCACGTTCTATGTGCGGGACAACGAGTTCATCACGCTGCTCGGGCCCTCCGGATGCGGCAAGTCCACCACCCTGCGCATCCTCGCGGGATTCGAGCGTCCGGACTCCGGTCAGGTGCTGTTCGAAGGGCGCGATCTGACTTCGATCCCCCCGTACCAGCGCAAGCTCAATACCGTGTTCCAGCGGTACGCGCTGTTCCCCCATCTCAACGTATATGAGAACGTCGCGTTCGGCCTCCGGGTCAAGAACGCCCCCCGCCATGAGATCGCGGGCCGTGTGGAGCAGGCACTCCGGACCGTCGACCTGTCGGGTTACGGCAAGCGCTGGGTCGACCAGCTCTCGGGCGGCCAGATGCAGCGCGTCGCCATCGCCCGGGCCATCGTCAACCAGCCGATGGTGCTGCTGCTCGACGAACCGCTCGGCGCGCTCGACCTCAAGATGCGCAAGGAGATGCAGGTCGAGCTCAAAGAGATGCAGCGCAGTCTGGGGATCACGTTCATCTATGTCACGCACGATCAGGAAGAAGCGCTGACCATGTCCGACACGGTCATTGTCATGAAAGAGGGCGTCATCCAGCAGATCGGCCGCCCGATCGACGTGTACAACGAACCCAGGAACGCTTTCGTCGCGGATTTCATCGGGGAAAGCAACATCCTCCCGGGCCGGATGGCGCGGGACCGTGAAGTGTCGTTCCTGGGCCGGACGTTCCCTTGCGTCGACCCGCGGTTTCCCGATGAGGAGGTCGATGTGGTCATCCGGCCCGAGGACATCCGGATCGGGGAGCCGGACGCGGATACGCTGTCCGGCACCGTCAGCTCGGTGGTGTTCAAGGGCGTCCACTACGAGATGCTCATCGAGTCCGAAGGGTTCGAGTGGATGGTCCAAAGCACCGCGCACGCCCCCCAGGGTTCGCAGGTCGGGCTGCGTTTCGGCCCCGACGACATTCATATCATGGCCAAATCCGCGTTCTCGCCCGACCGCGTCCGGCCGGACGCGGCCGGGGAAGACGGGGAAGCGGCGCGGGAGGACGAAGGTCCGCGGGAGGACTGGGCATGAAGCTCCGCCGGCTCGCCTATCCCTACATCCTGTGGATGGTGCTGTTCACGATCCTCCCGCTGCTCCTGATCGCCTTCTACGCGTTCACGGCGTATGACGCGGACGGACGGCTGGTCTTCACGCTCGAGGGCTTTACGAACCTGGTCGCCGGGGACAAGGTCGAACTGGGCGCGTTCGGACTGCGTTCGCTGTTCGGGCTCCACATCCAGGTCCCGATCTATGTGAACACCTTCCTGCTCTCGCTCGAGATGGCGCTGATCTGCACGCTGATCTGTCTGGTCGCGGGCTACCCGGTCTCCTACATGCTCGCGGGGCGCGCGCGGCTGCGCCGGGGCCGGAGCGACTTCCTGCTTTTCCTTTTCGTCATGCCCATGTGGATGAACGCACTGCTGCGGACCTACGCCTGGCTCGCGCTTCTGGAACCCAAGGGGATCGTCAACACCCTGCTCGGGATGGTCGGCATCGCGCAGCAGCAGTTCCTGTACAACCGGTTCGCGATCGGACTCGGCATGGTCTACAACTACCTGCCGTACATGGTGCTGCCCATCTACTCGGTGCTGGTCAAGATCGACCCGAGCGTCGTCGAGGCCGCCGAGGATCTCGGCGCCGGCCGGATCCAGACGTTCTCCCGTGTGACATTCCCGCTGAGCACCCCGGGCATCCTGTCCGGGATCAACATGGTGTTCATGCCCGCCATGACGACGTTCCTGATCCCCAACCTGCTCGGGGGCGGCCGCTACCTGCTCATCGGCAACGTCATCGAGCGGCAGTACATGGTCGCGCGCGACTGGACGACCGCGTCCGCGCTCTCGATCGTGCTGCTGGTGCTTGTGCTGCTTGGCATGCGCGTTCTGACGCGCAATGAGGCGGAAAGCGGCGAAGGGGGGAGCATCCTGCTATGATCCGCATGCTGCGTAAAATCCTGCGGAACGGCTATATGGCGCTGGTTTTCCTTTTTCTGTACGCGCCGGTCGCGGTACTCGTGGTCTTTTCGTTCAACAAGACGAAGTCCCGCGCGGTCTGGGGCGGATTCACGCTGGACTGGTACCGCCAGCTGATCGAGAACGACACCATCCTCGAAGCGCTGCGAACCACCCTGCTGCTCGCGTTTCTGTCGGCCGTCATCGCGACCGCGGTCGCGGTCGTGACCTGCCTCGGGATCACCGGATTCCGGCGGCGCGCGCGGACGGTCATCATGAACGTCACCTACATCCCGAACGTCTCCCCCGATCTCGTCACCGGCATCTCGCTCATGCTGCTGTTTTCATTCGTGGGCATTGTGAGCGGCTTCCCCACCCTGCTGATGGCGCATATCGCATTCAACATTCCGTACGCCATCCTGTCGATCTCGCCCAAGGTCCGGCAGCTCGACCGCAACCTGTTCGAAGCCGCGCTCGACCTTGGGTGCCGTCCCGCCAAAGCGCTGGTCAAGGTGGTCCTGCCCGAGATCATGCCGGGCATCGTGACCTCGCTGATCCTGACTTTCACCCTCTCGATCGACGATTTCACCATCAGCTACTTCACCGCGGGGTCCAGCGCCTCCACCCTGGCGATCACGATCTACAACATGGCGCGCAAGGGAGTCAGCCCGCAGATCAACGCGCTGTCCTCGCTTCTGTTCCTGGTCGTCCTGATCCTGCTGATCGTCGTCAATGCCCGATCCTCGCGGGAGATGGGCCGAAAGAAAACCATTCACACCAAGGAGGTCCCGACAAGATGAAAAAAAGACTGCTCCCCCTGCTGCTGGCGACGATGCTGCTGCTCACCGCCTTGGCTGCGACCGGGTGCGGCGCGGACGGACGCGAGACCGTCCTGCTGTACACCTGGGGCGAGTATCTGGACGAAGCGGCGGTCGTCCCGGCATTCGAGGAAGCGTACCCGCAGTACCGGCTCAAGGTCAAAACCTTTGAAGACAACGAGAAGATGTACCCGATGCTGGAGAACAACGCGTACGACGTGATCGTGCCCTCCGACTACATGGCGCTGCGGCTCATCCGCGAGGACAGGCTGCTTCCGCTGGACACCGCCGCCCTGCCCAACATCGTGAACAACGACCCGATGCTCGAGTCGATCGTGTTCGATCCGGACCCGGCGATGGATGAGAAGCTGTTCGACTACGCGGTCCCGTACATGTACTGCACCGTCGGCCTGATGTACAACAAGGACGAGGTCCCGGCCCCCGCGTCGGACGATCCCCAGGACGTCTGGGCGCCGCTGTTCGACACGAAGTATGAGAACCGGATCGGGATGTACGACAGCATGCGCGAGTCCATCGGCGCGGCGCTCAACTATCTCGGCTGCGGACTCAACACCCTGGACGCGGGCGAACTCGCCAAAGCGGAGGATCTGCTGCTGGACCAGCGTACCAACGTCCGTCCGCTGGTCGGCATCGACGACCTCAAGGACAAATTCGTTTCGGGCGAGCTGGTTGCGGGGATCGCGTGGTCCGGAGACCATGTGGTCTGCCAGGCCCGTCTCGGGGATGCCGGAAAGGATCCGGAGATGCTGCAGTACGCGCTGCCTGCGGGATCCAACATTTCCATCGACCTGATGTGCATTCCCAAGAACGCCAAGAACGTCCCGGGCGCGCTCGCGCTCATCGATTTCCTGTGCCGGCCGGACATCGCGCTCGTGAACTGCGAGTACGTCGGCTACTCGACCCCCAACCTCCCCGCGCGCGAGGAGCTTGACGAATCGATCCGCGAGAATCCTGCGTACTATCCCGGCGAGGATCTGATGAAGACCCTGCAGCCCTACTTCTCCAGCGAGGAGATCGACAGCACCTACGACGCGCTGTGGACGAAGTACCTGTCCACCAATTGACCGGAAAGCCGGAACCGGCAAACGGATAACCACCCGGCCGAACGGCGGGGTCCGCAAACCAGCATTCAGGGACAGCCGTTTCGGCTGTCCCTGTTCTATGCGTAATTCCCGCCGGTGCGCGTGACTCCGGATCGACAACACGGCATATTGAGAACAGAAGCGGTGGATCCATCGTTTCCGAGTGGAGGTATGAGAGATGAAATGTCCCTACTGCGGCGAAAGCATGGAAAAGGGATTGATATCGAGCAACCATGAAATTGCATGGTTGCCCGGAGAGAAAAGGAAGCTTTTCGGCAGAGCGGACTTTCATCCGGGAGCCGTCGCCTTGTCCGAAGTGTCGTTTCTTAAGGGTTCAGCGGTCACCGCATACATCTGCAAGAAGTGCGAGAAGGTCGTGATTGATTACTCAGACAGCAAGTCTGACTTCAACAAGGGATAGAGTCGGAATCTGTGACATGCAAAACGGTGTAGCACACTGAAGCCCAAATGAAAAAGGTCGTGTATCCCTTGCGATACACGACCTTTCCCACTTCTGTCAGAGAATGTCCCTTCGTAGCGGAGAACGGCCACGGCCGTTCTCTTCAGGCTTAACGGCTCTGCCGTTAAGCCGCTCGTCAGGGTCAAATGCGTCCGGCTCTAGTGGTGGAGAACGGCCACGGCCGTTCTCCCCAGGGTCAAATACGTCCCGTATTTGACCCGCCACTGCCGGTCGAAGTCTGGGTCACGGTAGGCTTGTCCTCGCCCAGCACCAGCGTCAGCGTGGCCTCGGACTCGTCGTCCGTGCGGTAGATCTTGACGCTGACCGAGTCGCCCGCCTTGTGGCTTTCCTTGACGGAGTTGAGTTCCGCGACCGATGTGACGGCGGTTCCGTCGAATTCAACGATGATGTCGCCTTCACGGATCCCGGCGATTTCCGCCGCGCTCCCCGGCTCCACGCTGCCGACATAGACGCCGAGAGGCCATCCGTAGCGCTGCGCGATCTGGTCCGGGACGCTCTCGCCGCTGATCCCGATGATCGGACGTCCGGTGACGTATCCGTTGTTGATCAGTTCTTCGATGACCGGTTTGGCATCGTTGATCGGGATGGCGAAACCAAGGCCCTCGACTCCTTCACTGGAGTTCTTGGCGGAGTTGATCCCGATCACTTCGCCGTACGAGTTGACCAGCGCGCCGCCGGAGTTGCCGGCGTTGATCGCGGCATCGGTCTGGATCAGGTTCATGGTCACGTTGTCGATCGTGATCTGGCGGTTGAGTGCGCTGATCACGCCCACGGTGACGGTTCCGGCCAGCTCGCCGAGCGGGTTCCCGATGGCGACCGCCATCTCGCCGCGGACCAGCTCGTCCGAATCCCCGAACACCGCGTAAGGCAGATCCTTGTCCGACTCGATCTTGAGCACCGCGATGTCGGACTGCGAGTCCTCCCCGATCAGCTTCGCCTTGTAGCTGTCGCCGGCCTCGGTCACGACCGTGATGGTCTTGGCTCCCTCGACGACGTGCGCGTTGGTCACGACATAACCGTCCTTGGTGAAGATGATGCCGGATCCCGCGCTCTGGGAAGTGGTCAAGCGGCCGTAGAACGAGGTGACGGTCTCGGTGGTGATCGCAACCACGGCTGGTCCGACGTCGGCTGCGATCTCATAGGTTTTCATCGACTTGCGGTTGCCGTAGGAAGGCAGCGCGGACAGGTCCTCGATGTCGAACGTGCCGGCGGTGACCTCCGCGGTCGTGGCTGCGGGTTCGCCGTTCTGCGTCGTCGCGGTGGTCGATCCGCCGATCGGTACCGCGTCCGGCCGGGTCGCCAGCCAGACGGCCAGCCCGCTCACGGTGCTGAACAGCAGCGCGGTCACGAGGAAGACCGCGATCAGCACCGAGGCCGAAGGCTTTTTCCCGCTGTTGCGCGCCGGCTGCGTCACCGGTACAGGGACGGGCTCATAGGTGCGGGGAGCCTCCGTCCGGATCTCCTGCGCATTCTCTGTTCCAACCGGGCGATCATTGTTCTCATTGTCGTATCCGCTCATTCTGATCACTCCTTTATCCAGCCGACGGATCGGCTAAACTGCTTCTTCTGTACACCCATATTCTGCATCGTCAAGATGGTCACAGTTTATCTTGATTGGGGAAGATCGTGTTCGGATTGTGGCGAATTGTGGCGTCCTCGGCCGTCGATGCTTGCAGCCGGACGCCGACGCGGAGTATAAAGGGGGGACGGAGGCATGGGATGATGCGGGAGGAACGCTACGGGCTCGCGCTGGCGGGCGGAGGCTCCAAGGGAATCTATGAGCTCGGCGCCTGGGAGGCGCTGCGCGAGCTGGACGTGCCGGTCCACGCCGCGGTCGGCACTTCAATCGGTTCGCTCAACGCCGCGTTCGTCGCGCAGGGAACCTATGAGCGGGCGCTGGAGATGTGGCAGGCCATCACGGTCGAGCAGTGCCTCAACCTGCCGGAGGACGTCGAACTCAAATCGTCGGATGTCCTCAGTCCGCGCAACCTCGACGTCATGAAGGATCTCGTGCGAAAACGCGGGCTGGACACCGCGCCGTTCCGCGCCATGATCGAACGGTATATCGACGAGAAGTCGGTCATGGAATCCGCGGTCGACTACGGGCTGGTGACCTGGTCGCTCACCGACCTGGAGACGGTCGAAGTCTGGAAGGAATCCATCCATCCCGGCTTGCTGACCGACTACATCATGGCGAGCACCTGCTACCCGGGACTCAAACCCGTCGAGATCGGCGGGCGTACCTATCTGGACGGGGGGATCGGGGACAACCTCCCGGTCTCGATGCTCCGCAAGCGCGGTTTCAAGAACATCATCGCGGTCGACATCCGCGGCGGGAGTTCTTCCCGGCATGTCGAGTCCGAAAACATCCGGCTGACGCACATCCGCAACCGGATGGATCTGGGTGCCGCGTTTGACCTGACGCCCGGGATCCTCGAAACCAACCGGCGGCTCGGCCGGCTGGACACGCTGGTGACGTTCGGCCGGATCGACGGGGATTATTACTACTTCGGATACGACGAGTACCAGGCGATGAAGCGCTTCTACACCTACGATCTGCTTCTCGGGCTGCAGCAGGCCGCCGCGGTCATGGGGATCCCGCGTGACCGGATCACGACCTGCGACCGGTTCATCGAGGAAATCGCTACCGCGCGACGGCAGCTGTACCTCGATTACGAGCGGGAGCGGACCACCCTGAACGTCGACTCGATGATCGCAACCCTTATGAAAGGGCGGTTCCGCACCCTCTCCACCGCTCTGAGCGCCAGCCCCCGCATGAAGCTCGCGTTCCTGCTGGAGCTGCTGGAAAAAGACCAGGTCGGGCGCTTCAATCTCCCGATCAAACTGTTCGGTTCGGTTCGCGACGCGGCGGAAGCCCTCCACGCGATGGATGGCAGACAAACGGATCGCAAACGGCTAGAATAAGGAATCAGCGGCCCGCCGTGGTGCGGTCCGTTGAATCGACATCGGAGGATTGACAGACATTCCATGAGACATTCCGCATTTCCTTTTGCCCTGGACGGGTTGGGCGTGGTGCTTGCCGCGGCCGCGCTTACGGTCATCCTGTACGTGATCCATCCCTGGGCCGCTCTCGTGCCGGGGCTGCTCACATTGTTCCTGTTGTGGTTTTTCCGCTCGCCCCGCCGGCGCGTCGTCCCCGATCCCGGTGTTCTCCTCAGCCCCGCCGACGGCAAGGTGATGTCCGTCGTCCCGGTCGAGTTCGATCCGATGCTCGAGGGGCCGGCCATCCGGATCTCCATTTTCCTGTCGGTCTTTGACGTCCATATCAACCGCGCGCCTTGTTCCGGTACGGTCACGCACGTCGAGTACCGGGAGGGAAAATTCCTCCCTGCATTCAAAAGCCACGCTTCGGAGCTCAACGAGCGCAACGCGGTCGTGATCGACTGCGATGACGCCCGCGGGCGCGTGCGCGTGAACCAGGTGACCGGCATGCTCGCCCGGCGCATCGTCTGCGATGTGCGCAAGGGGGACACGGTCCGCCAGGGCTTCCGGTTCGGCATGATCAAGCTCGGTTCCTGCACGGAACTGATCGTCCCTTCCGGCTGCACGGTCGATGTCGAACCCGGACGGACGGTCCGCGCCGGGATCACGGTGCTCGCGAGATGGCCATGAACCGCCGGGGCAGGCCGCCCCGCAAATCGGCCACCCTGAGGCTGCCTCTCCGGTTGTCGCCCCGGCTTCGGCAGCCGGTTCGGTTCACGCGGCTCACCGGCCTCCCGGCGAGTGTCCGGCGGCTGGGACGGATCCGGGAGCACGACAATCCCATCCGAAAAAACCTCCCCAACGCGATCACGATGTCCAACCTCGCCTGCGGGGTGCTGGCCATCATGGTCGCCTCGTCCACACCGCCGGCGGTCCTGGGCGAAGCCTACACCGTGGCGCCCCGCATCTACCTCAGCTGCCTGCTGGTGGTGCTCGCCGCCATCCTGGACCGTTACGACGGCAAACTCGCCCGGCTGCTCGGAGCCGAGAGCGATTTTGGAAAACAACTCGATTCACTGTGCGATCTCATCTCGTTCGGGATCGCGCCGGCCGTGATCTCCTGGCAGTTGCATGCCGCGATGCTGTCCGGCCACTGGCGCATCGTCGGGTACGTGATCGCGGTGGCGTTTCCGCTGGCAGGGGCGTTCCGCCTCGCCCGGTTCAACCTGTCCGAGGACCACTCCGTTTTCCAGGGGGTCCCGATCACCCTCGCGGGATCGCTCCTCATCCTGTACAGCCTGATCGAGGCATACCTGTTGTTCCGCGGCCGGCTCGGGACCGGATGGGTCGTCGCCACGGGAATCCTTGCGGTACTGCTCTCAGGATTGATGGCCAGCAGGTTACGGATACGGAAGCGATGACCACGGTCATCGCTTCCGTGTCCGTAACCTTGACGAGAACGGGCAAATGCCCGTTCTCGGCGCAATATCTGTTCTGATCGACACAGTCACCGCTTTCTGATCCTTAACCTTGCGAGAACGGGCAAATGCCCGTTCTCGGCGCAATATCCATTCATATCGACACAGTCATCGCTTCCGTAATCGAAGCACAAAAAAACCGGCGGAATCCCGCCGGCTGGTTTCCGTGTACAGGTCAGGCAGTCGTTCAGTTGAAGCCGAGACGTCGGAAGACCAGCCGGAACAGCAGCGAGTCGTAGGCCCACTGGAGCAGCCGCATCCCCGCCAGGATCAGCCGGGGCGCGATGAGCGAGGCCAGTGCGATCCCGGTCCCCATCAGCAGGATGGACAGTCCGCCGACCACGATACCGATGATCATGCCGGTGCCCCCGTATCCATCCGTGAACTTGTCGATCATTCCGCCGAGATAATCGTTGAAGAAAAGCATCGCGTCGCTCTGCAGCGTATCGATATCGAGATGGAAATCCGCCAGCAGCAGGTTGACCGGCACCATCATGCCGGCAACAATCTTGAGAAGCAGCACCGCCAGGATCACAATCCGGAGCGGGAGCGGGCAACGGTAGAAGAACCGGCACAGGAAGGGCGACGCGAGGGTCAGGACGATGAACACCCCGATCGACAGCCGCAGCGAGACCGGCGAGATGAACACGCTCTGCATCCCTGGCAGCAGGACGATGAGAAAAACCGCCGCCCACACGATCGCCCCGATCCCGAGGATCAGACCGGCATGCCGCCGTGTCTCGTAATCGGTGTCGCTCCAGAGCGGGCCCAGCAGGAACCCTTCCCAGTAGTCCAAACAGAACCTCCATCAAGGCCGTCGGCCCGGAAATCCGGGACCCAATCCATCGTATTTTAGCAGATCACCCATGATTTGTGAAAAACGCGGAGTGCCGGGTGCGGAACGATCGGGTAGAATGGGGCGCATGGAAAAGACATACCGGTATGAAATCCACCTCCACACCTCCGAGACCAGCCCGTGCGGCAGGGTGCCCGGCGCGCGCTGCGCCGCGCTGCATGCCGCGGCGGGATACGATGCGGTCTGCGTCACGGACCATTATTTCCGTGCGATCGCCGAGAGGCTGCCGGGACGGGATCCGGCAAGCCGCGCGCACGCCTGGCTCTCGGGTTTCCGCGCAGTGCGGGAGGAGGGGTCCCGGCTGGGGCTCACGGTGTTGCCTGCCATGGAACTCCGGTTTGATGACAGCTGGAACGACTATCTGGTGTACGGGATCACGGAGGAACTGCTCGCTTGTCACCCGGCGCTCTACGCCATGGATTGGACCCGGTTCCGCGCGTTCGCGGACGAGCACGGCCTGTTTGTGGCGCAGGCCCACCCCTACCGAGACGGATGCCGTCCGACCGATCCGCGCCGGCTCGACGGGATCGAGACCTGGAACGGAAATCCGCGGCACGACAGCCGCAACGCGAGCGCCGAGGCGCTGGCGGATCTGCATCCGCACCTTGTGCGTCTGGCCGGATCCGATTTCCATCAGGAGTGTGACCTCGCAGGCGCATCGATGCGGCTGCCCGGCCTGGCGCAGGACTCCGCGGAACTGGTGCGGCTGCTGCGCGCCGGCGGAACCGCGGACATCGGTCCGTGCGGCGGAGGCGTCTCCGCACAGGCATGAAAAAAGCGCCCGGGGCGCCGCATGCAGGGTGTCGGTCGATTCGACGGAACCGTTACAGATCGAACGAGGTTCGGGAGATGTCTTCGATGAGGGCGCGGAAGGAATCCCACTGCGGGGGGAAACGGTCGACGCCGTGACGTTTCAGATTGCGCTCGGGCGTCTTGATGACCAGCGACCAGGTACACTTTCGGGAGGGGGCCGCGGCTTCCTCGGACTCGTAGCTGGTCCGCCACTTGAGAATGCCGGTCTCCGCGAGTTTTTCGCGGATCGTCTGTACGGTGTCGAGGTCCAGGGAGCGGGTGAAGTCGTTGACCCAGTGGTTGCTGTCCTTCCAGACGATCAGGCCGCGGTCCATGTCGATGCATACCGCCAGGCTTCCCTTGCGGTAACGGCACAATTCGGTCTCGATTCCGTGGATTTGATCGTAGGTCGCCATGGTTTTCCGATCGGGCGGCGGACAGGTTGCCAAAGCGGCAAAGTGTCCTCACCGAAGTGATTTCAGCTTGAGTCGGCAAGACTTAATTATACCCCGTTGCACCCGTTTTTCAAGCCAAAGCGACGCTCTGGCACCTTAACCAGAGGCGCTCGATCTGGTGCATTAACCAGAGCGGTCACTTTGTTGCGTCAGCGGGTTTGTGTCAGTCGCCGAAGTAGATCGCGGAGACGGTCAGGAAGTAGTCGCCGGATACACCGGCGGAGTCGATCACCGCCTCGATGGACCGGAACACGATCATCAGCCGGACTCCTCCCGACTCGGTCCGGAACACCAGATCGTCGAACAGCACGGTCCCCGGGGTTTTTCCGTCCGAGTAATCCTTGTACTTGAGCGCGAGAGCCTGGAGCCATTCCGTGAGGTCGGGCTCGATCACCGTGCTTCCCCCCCGCCGGACGACGACCGCCGGATCGCCGTTGCGCGTAAAGCCGGACAACGAGATGGTGTAGTCCCCCTGTTTGCCCTCCACAGCGATCGGTTCGGGATCTCCCCACAGTTCGCCGACCGAGATCGCACGGCCGTACCCGGCCGGATCGATCGAGCCTGTCGGGAGCTGCAGAAACAGGTAGCGGGTCTCGGGTTGTTCGATCGGGCCGGTTCCCGGGTAGGTCGGGGCGAATCCGAACACGCGCTGGAAATTCCCGAACTCCGTCAATGACGCGGAGAGCCAGGAGGGTCGAGGCCCGTCCTCCCCTTCGTAGTACAGGAAATCCACCGCGTCCGTGATGATCTCCTTGTCCTCCATGGTGATCGCGGCGGGGGCTTTGCGGATCTCGCTGCCCGCGAGCATGCTGTTCCGGTTGAGAACCGAGGTCAGCCGGTTTCCCTGGGTCCAGGCGGGCAGGTCGACGTATCCGACGGCCGGAAGGACCGCGACTGCGATCAGGAAGGCCGCGATCCATCCGGTGTACCGATGGCGCTCCACCGGACGCAGCATCAGCGCGACCGCTCCGAGGAGCGCATACAGCGCGATCAGGATGACGAGGTACTCCGTCGTCTTGAGTCCGCCTGCGGTGATCCGGTCATAGATGGCATACCCCTCGAACGCGAGGAACAGGACGGCCGCGGGCGGGAACAGCCGGCGGAACCAGACCGCGGTGGCCTGGGTGTAATGGTCCGTGAGAATCGTCACCGCGATGCCGACGACCGCGTAGGAGGAAAAGATCGCCGCGATCTGGCCGAACTCGGGGAGTTCGCCCAGCACCAGGATCCGGCCCGCCCAGATCAGGAGGACGAGGGTCATGACGGTGATCAGCGGGATGACCACGTAGGCCAGCAGGATCTCGATGAACACCGGATGGCGGCGGACGGATTCCAACCGGTCTTCCGGATCCTCGGGGGTGAAGTCCGGGAGGTATCCAAGGAAGAACGAGTACCCCGCGAAGGCCGACCAGACCGAGACGTGCGCGTAGACGTCGTCGCTCATGGTCTCGACGATCAGGGACTTGATCGCGAACGCGATGAAGTTGAGGCCGCCCAGCAGGACCAGCGTGTAGATGGCCGCGATGAAGAACGAGCGCAGCGAGATGAACGCCACGTCGCTGTAGTCGACCGGCTGGTCGCGCCTCGAGAGGATGAGCAGGAAAAGCAGCAGCGAAACCGCGGCGCCCGCATACACCCGCATCCCCGTGATCGGCGGCAGGTCGCCGGGGGCGAGGTACAGATACGCGGCGACCCCGGCGGCGATCAGGGCCGCGCCGAGGTTGACCAGCACAAACGCCCGGCGGCGATGGTACCCGGAGACCGCGTGCGCGGTCGCGGTCATGCCGAGGAAAACACCGAGCACGGCGGCCGTCTGGATGCTGACGAGCAGCTTTTCAAAATCCGCGGCGGGCTCCGCCGCGATGCGGACGGAGGCGGCAGCCGCGAGGACAAGCGCGTAAAACATGGACGCGGGGTATCGGAAGAACGCCTTGGCCCCTCCCGTGACGACGCGGACGACGGATCGGACGAAACGGTTCATCGGCGGACCCTCCTTGCGGACGGGCACCGTACCGGCGGGGCGGCCTTGTCGCCCGGACGGACGGGGCGGACGGCTGGGTTCCCCTCTATTATAAACCGCTGCGGAAGCCCATGACAGGCGCACCGGTTACGGGCGGATGACCACCGTCGCCTTCATCAGGCAGTCCGTGATTTCCGCCAGCGAAGCAGGGCGGCCGGCACGCAGCGGAGGCTGGATTTCATGGTGCGCGAGGCTCTCCGCGCAGACCAGCAGGTCGATACCGTGCCGTTCGAGCGTGCAGAGGTCGTCGATCGCCGGCGAATCCGGGGCGGCGAACCGTACGCCGCCGTTGTACAGGATGATCGCGTTGGGCAGCATCGGGGCGGACGCCAGCTCGCCGACAAAGGCGAGCATAAGGTGTCGTCCGAGCGTGTCGTCGCCGTCGCCCAGCGTTTCCGAACCGATCAGCACCACGCGGTGTCCGGCGGTGTCGCCGTCCAGCAGAAGGTACTCCTCCGGCAGGACCAGTTCATGCATGGTTCTTCCCTCCCGTCGGCAAACCCCGGCCTCCGATCGCGCGGAGGACGGGCGGAGCGGCCAGTGCGGCTGCAGCGCACTTGAGCAGGTCGCCCGGCAGATACGGCAGCAGGAGCACCGACAGGGCCTTGCCGAATGCCCAGCCGGTGCCGTTGATCCATCGAAGCGTAAAAAGCACGTGGAAAAGCCCGGCGGCGTACACCGCCAGGGATCCGGCCAGGGCGACGGCGAACAGCCGGACGCTCGTCGGGCGCCCGATCCGGCGCATGAGAAGGCCGGTGACCAGCGCCGCCAGCACGAATCCCGCGACAAACCCGAACGAGGGGTGGGTGACGGCAGCCAGCCCGACCTGGCGGCTGGCATAGACCGGGAAAACCAGTCCCATCGCGAGGAACAGCGCCTGCGACGCCACGCCGCCGCCCGCACCGAGCAGCATGCCGGACAGCAGCACGAACAGAGTCTGCAGCGTGACCGGCACCGGTGTGAACGGCAACGGGATCTGGATGGACGCGCCGACGATGGTCAGCGCGGTGAACAGCGATACGAGGGTCATCCGGTACACCCGGCGGCTGTCAGTGCGCATCGTTTTTCTCCCGCGCATCCGGGGAAGTCCCTCCCGCGAGTGTCCGGATGGCCCGGATCACCGCGTCCTTGCTGTTGCCCCACGGTTTATCGTTGTTGCGGTAGTCGAATTTGAGCGTGAACCACTCGATGTCGTGCTCCATCTCGCCCAGCGAGCGGGCCGCGACGGTGCGCAGGTCCCCAAGCATCGCATCGGCGTCCGCCTGCCCGAGGTGGGACGCGGCCGCGTCGAGCAGGTCCGCGAGGTGCGGCACGCAGAAGTGGTGCGTCCCGCGGAACACCGCACGGAACGCATCGTCCCCGGCATACAGCCAGCAGGTCACGTCGAGATAGCGGGCCATCGTGTCGGCCAGCCGGTCACAGACGATGCAGGACTCCGTCTCCGCACGGACTCCGGCCGCGGCGGCGCGGAGTGCGTCCCGCCAGTCTTTCCGGCGTCCGGTCCATCCCCGGCGCGCGTCCCCGCCCGCCTTGCGCAGCGCGTCGCCGACCGATCCCGTCACCCGCGTCAGCCGGGTGTGGAGCATGAGCCCAAGCCCGAGCCGGTTGTTCTCGCGCGCATGCAGCGCGTTCGCGTGCGTCCGGCAGAATCCGCGCTCGTTCGTCGAAACCCGGACGTCCGGCTCCATCAGCGACGGGCCGAGATAGTAGTCCAGCAGCTGCGTTTCGAGACCCTCCCGAAGGACGCACAAAGGACAGTCCCGGTCGTTGCGGCGAAAAGCGTCGTTGACGGGGATGGTGTAGATTTTTTCCTTCATGGGAGAAAGGCCTTTCCGGGGGGCTCGGGATCATCTGCATGATTCACGTCCGTCATTATATCATGTTACCGACGCGGCCCGCGCAAACGGGTATGATGGGAAAAACGGGAGGAAGAGAAGCCATGCCCGATCCATCGTCTTTCCGACTGTCCGGCTCGGTCCGGGACGGGATGCCGGTCCTGTGCATCCATGATGCCGGCGACTTGTCGCCGGGCGGCTTTGACGCCGCGCTCACGTTCGGGAGCGGACAGTGTTTCCGCTGGCGTCCCGCCCCGACACGGGAGAGTCCGGACCGGTTCGCGGGGGTCGCGGGCGGACGGCGGGCCGCAATGAGTGCCGGCCGCGGCGGCCGCGACATCGTGATCGAAAACGCGCGCGAGGATGACTTCCGGGCGTTCTGGCACCGGTACCTCGATCTGGGCACGGACTATGCCCCGATCACGGAGCGGGTGCGGACCGACGACTACATGCGCGGAGCCGTCGGATTCGCGTGCGGGGCGCGGCTGTTGCGCCAGGAATTCGAGGAGACCCTGCTGTCCTACATCCTCTCCGCGCGCAACAACATTCCGCGGGTCATGAACCTCGCGGACGCGCTCTCCGCCCGGTTCGGCAAACGCATCGCGGCGGTGCTGCCGGACGACCGGGACACGCCGGTGCATGCGTTTCCCTCCGCCGCGGCGATCGCGGACGGGCTGTGCCCCGACCCCGGCCGGGAATGCGGTTTCGGACAGGGACATGCGGGCGGGGCGTGCGGACGCGCGTTCGGCGGGTACCGATGCCCGTATGTCGCGGGCACCGCCGGAATGCTGGCGGCGGGCGCGTATCGTCCCGATCTTGTCCGGCTCGCTTCCCTGCCGGCGGACGAGGCGCGCGCGGAACTCAAGGCCCTGCCCGGCGTCGGGGACAAGGTCGCGGACTGCGCGCTGCTGTACGGCGGGGTGCGTACCGATGTCTGCCCGGTCGACACCTGGGTCGCGCGGGTCGTGCGCGACGTCTGGCTCGGGCCGGACGCGTCGCTTCGCGCGATCATGGATTTCGCGGCGGAACGGTTCGGTCCGTACGCGGGCTACGCCCAGTTCTGGTTTTTCACCTACGCGAGAAAAAGCCGCGGATAAGCTGTACCGTCTGACGGATGCGTTCCGCCATGACGCTGCCCGTGGTGTCCGGATAGAAGGCGTCCCGGTCGCCTTCCGCATGGGGATCCTCCCCTGGCCCGGCGGGCGCGGCCGGTCCGCCGAACGGGGATCCCGCGCGAACGGCCGCCACCTCCGGTTCGGGGATCGCCTCGGCCGGAATCTCGATCCTGGGCTGGTGCACGACGCGGCGCGCCTTGATGTTGACCTCGAGAACGTTGATCGACGTATATTCCTCGATCCGCCCGCTGATGCGCTCCTGGGCGCGCGCGAGGATCTCCTGGGCGTTGAAGCCGTAATACAGGCTGATCTCGAGGTACAGCACGATGCCGTAGACCTCCTTGATCACCTGAAAGCCGACCAGGCTGGAGACCCCCTGGGTGTTGTGCAGGATGATCTCGACCATGTTGCGCAGCGCGCCGTCCGACAGGGTGTAGGTCCCGAGGCTCGAAAAAGTCGGGCGCACCACGGTCCGTTCGGAGTCGGGCGCGGCGGTCGCCATCCCGCGCTCGCGGTCGCGGCGCCGGCGCAGCCGGTTGAACGGGTCGGAAAACACCCCGGAGAATTCGTGCTTGATCTCCATGCTGGGAACGGGAATGGTGTGCATGCCCTCGGAGACACGGGTTTCCTTGGCCTGCCGCATCTCGTCCTCGGTGCTGACATCCTCGATCCGGATGATGATGGAGGGCTGGGGAAGCCACAGGTTTGAGCAGATCTTGGAGATCATGCCGTCCGAGGTGCCCAGCACCATGAGATTCTTGGGATTCTGGGCCGACAGCGCGCGCCGCATGACCGCCGCGCGGGTGGGATCCGCGAACAGCGCCTGCCGGACCGACTCGATCTTGGTGTTCGCGCGTTTGGCGGAGGAGCCGGAGACGATCCGGCTCCCGTTGATCAGGAGCCCGTCGTCGATGATGTGGTCGATGTTGTACTGCCGGGAGACGCTGATGGCGCGGGTGCTCTTGCCGGTGCCCGACGGTCCGACGAACGCGAACACATGCACATGCGACAGCTGCTCGAGGAGCGAGTCGTTCTGGGCTTTCTCCGCTTTGTCGGGGGGCCGCTCCGCGCGCTCCGGAGGGTGGTCTTCGGGGACAGGGACGACCGCCGCGGCCTCGTCGAGTTCGCGCAGCTGATCGCCGGTGCGCTCCTCGCCGCGGCGACGGTTTCGGTCAAACTTGAGCGCCATGGCCGCTCCCCCCGCCGGACCCCGGGCCGGCCCGGGTCAGTTGTCCCAGTTGTGGTATACGTCCTGCACGTCGTCATGCGACTCGAGCGCGTCGATCATTCTTTCCAGCTTGACCGCCGCGTCGGGATCCGCGACCTCGACCCAGGTGACCGGAACCGGTCCCAGCGAAGAGTCGGCGGGCTCATATCCCTTTTTCTCGAGCGCGTTCCGCACGTCGTAGTAGGTCTCGGGCGCGGTCGTGACCACATAGACCTCGTCCTCGTCCGCAAAGTCCTCGGCTCCGGCTTCGAGTGCGTCCATCATGACCTGCTCTTCGTCCAGATCGTCGTTCTTCTCAATGAGGATGCTGCCCTTTTCCTGGAACTGGAACGAGACGCAGCCGGTCGTGCCCATATTGCCGCCGAACCGGTCGAACAGGTGGCGCACGTCGCCCGCGGTCCGGTTGCGGTTGTCGGTCAGCGTGCGGACCATGACCGCGACGCCCGCCGGACCGTATCCTTCGTACACGATCTCTTCGAAGTTGTCGCTCTCGGCCGCGCCGGCCGCCTTCTTGATGCTGCGCTGGATATTGTCGCCGGGCATGTTGGCGGACTTGGCCTTGGCGATTACGTCCTTGAGCCGGGAGTTGACCTCCGGATCGGCGCCGCCGCTGCGGACCGCGACCTGGATCTCACGGCCGAGCTTGGTGAAGACCGCGCCGCGCTGGGCGTCCGCCGCCCCTTTCTTGCGTTTGATGTTGTTCCATTTTGAATGTCCGGACATAGGGATGTGTTCCTCCTGAAAGCAGTATGTGTTCCATGGGGTCCGCGCGGCCGCATGCGGGCCGGATGCGAGGGGGATCCGGCGCGGCTGCGGATACCGTCCCGGCGGGGTCAGACCAGCTCGCGGTACTTCTCGTAGGAAAGCATGAGCAGCGACTTGTCCTGGCTGTAGGTGACTCTCTCGAGCGCTTCATCGATGTCGTA